>JAZRNC010000153.1:0-3009 GCA_045647965.1 Eubacteriales bacterium
CCTTGGTGCGGTAAGGACGGAATCAATCAGAATGAACGAGTTCCGCTGGCCGGTATCTGCTTCTTGAAAAAGGCTCCGCAGAATAAGATTCGGCGCTTGGACCTCAGAGAAGCGATGCAGAAAATTTTGACACAGACGATCCGCAAATTCTCTAAAGCGGATCAGTTGGATAAAATGCTGAACCTGTTGGAAAAACTGTTGTATCAAATCCCTGTGTACGAATTGGAAAATCTTCCGGAACCTTCAGCTGCACGGCTGAGTTATGATACGATGCGCTGCGGCGCTGAGGAGGCAGGTCTGTGAATATCAAAAGTGATTTTGTATTGCGCCAGGTTGTCGATACCTGGGTCGTTCTTCCTCTGGAGGAGAAAGCTGTCGACTTCTCCGGCATGCTCACGCTGAATAACTCCGGTGCAATGCTCTGGAATCTGCTTGAGCAGGGGGCCGATAAGCAAGCGCTTGTTGATGCCATTACTCAGAAGTACGATGTCACGCCTCAGCAGGCTGCCATCGATGTTGACGAGTTTATCGATATCCTGCGTCAGGCGGGATGCATCGAGGAACCGTGACCAAATGCAGTGTGAAAGGATTGCTGAATATGAATAAGAAGGTTATTATACCGGCAATTGCACTGCTGCTGGTTGTGGCGCTTGTGATTTCACTGGTGGTCGTTCTTGGCCGCGGCGATAAGCCGGCAGGTGAGGGAAGTGGCGCGTCCGTTCAGGACAAGCCGGAAGGCACAGGAGATCAGCAAAATTCCGATGGTCCTATTGAGAATGGCGAATTTGGTGACGGCGACACCAAGCCGGATGATTCTGACACCGATGAGCAGACCAAGGACGAAGACCCTGACGGCGACGAAGAGGATGATACGCAGGAACCGTCCGATTCCACGACGACTCCCAATGGCGGTACGGATTCTGATTCGTCCACGAATGGTGGGGCTACGGAACAAAAGGGCCTGACTTATGAGGAATATAATGCGATGAGTCCCACTGAACAGAGGCTGGTTATGGAATCCTTTGAGAGCGTGGAAGCTTTCTTTGCGTGGTATAACGCGGCTAAAGAGAAGTATGAGAAGGACCATCCGGCACTTGACGCGGGTGACGGGTCCGTTGATATCGGAGACCTGCTCGGCGGAAATAAGTAAATCAAAATACCGGTTGGAGATCCGTGCGATGGTAACGCTGCGGACTTCCAACCGGTTAATATATTTTGTGTTGATGCAAGTCAAAAAAAGTAAAAAACCCCTTGACAAATCGCATATATGTGCTATAATATCAAAGCTGTCGAACGGCGGCATAGTTGAATATGGGGGTATAGCTCAGCTGGGAGAGCGCTTGAATGGCATTCAAGAGGTCAGCGGTTCGATCCCGCTTATCTCCACCACTAAGTACCGAAAACACCGTGTTTTCGGTACTTTTTCTTTATAAAAATCGCTATTTTGGCAGGTTTTTAGTTAATTTCCGAACCTGCCATTTTTCGTTAGTTTTTGCGGAAATGTCCTGCCTACAATTCTGCCTACAATTGGGCGGTTTGATTTCGCTGATATAAAAAAACTCAATCATCCTTTGTTTCCAACGAAAATGCATCGCTCAATTTCAAAGCGGCGGCTTTTCGGACAGGTTCTTGGACATGAAGGTAATGTCTGGTCATATCCAGATCTGCGTGACCCACAATACTCTTGATAGTCTCCATATCCACTCCAAGCGCCTGAAGCTGACTCACATAGGTATGTCGGCAAGAATGAGGACTTAAGTATCGCACCCCGTCGATCTTATCTATTGCCGCTTTATACAGTTTGCGGAAATAGGTGGGATTGACGGGCTTTTTCATTTTATCCGACTGCCAAATATATAGTTCCGCTGCATTTCGCAAGGATAGTGCATAAGGACGAAGCACAGGAGGAACCGGTATGTCCCGGTAGCTATCTCGGGACTTGGGTACACCAACCACAGCCGTACCACCCACCATATTGATGGCCTGCCGGATTTGGATTACCGATCCGTCCTCTTCAATATGCCTGGGTTCGAGAGCCAGGATCTCTTGCGTACGCATCCCTGTACCCAGCATTAAGCGGATACTTGCGCCGATCCGGTCATTAGGAAGGTTTGCCATCAGCAATTTTACTTCCTCAACCGTAAAGCAATCCTTCTCTGTGACGGGGTCGAGGTTTCTCATTTTGTCCGCAAATCGCACCGGGTTTTTGTGAACCAAATCATTTGCTTCAGCCTTGTGGAAAATCTGGAACAGCATCCCTCGACATTGCGTCAACCGGGATCGTGATCCTCCCTCTCGCCGTAGTTGCTTTAAAAAGGTTTCTACATCAAAGGCTTTGATGGAATCTAATTTCCTGTCACCAAAGTAATCAATCAGCACATTTAAAGTGTATCGATAACTACATTGTGTTGTTGCGGAAATATTGTCTTTGTGATGTTCAAACCATATCTCCGCCCAGTCGCGGAAGAAATATTCTTTATTCCACAAGCAACCGGCAATTTGATCTTCTTTCCAAGCCTTCACATTATCCTTGAGTTCTCGTTGGGTTTTTCCATAAAGGTATTTGTATACCAGATGCCCATCGCTGCGTCTGCCGGTCATTATTCGGCATTCCCAACGGCCATCTGATCGTTGACGATA
Source organism: Eubacteriales bacterium (assembly GCA_045647965.1). Taxonomy (GTDB): domain Bacteria; phylum Bacillota; class Clostridia; order Oscillospirales; family CAG-272; genus UMGS1696. Next base: position 2,641 of record JAZRNC010000153.1, read on the forward strand.
TGTTCCATCGCCATCACTGCGTTTATCTTTCTTCAAATTTTACTCCTTTCCGATACCACAGCGTTTCGCATCAGCATATTACCATACTATATTGATATAGTGAAGTTATATTTTTGGTGAAATCAAGCCGCCAAAAAACTCTTTGATTAGAGTTTTACCGCACCATCGCTAGCTCTTTGACCTCTACTTATCCAGCGGGATTAAACCGCCACATATTAACGCAAAAAGATGGCATTATTTCTTAAAACCCGAAATTTTCGAAACAATTTTAAATATTTTTAGCTATTGTGTTTTTCCATCTTTTGTGATATATTGTAGATATAAAACACACGGAGGTAGCTCTATGACAAAAACAGAATTATTTTTGCT
>JAZRNC010000154.1:0-2836 GCA_045647965.1 Eubacteriales bacterium
ATCGGCAAATGTAAATGCACTGATAACAACAAAAAAGAGAAACATCATTTTTTTCATAAATATCACCTTTATCGGTTTATTTTTGGCTCCCAACCTAATATGAGGTATGGCATCCTTTTTTAATTTAAATCACTGCTATCCAATAGAGAGGACAGCAACCTTTCTTTCAGTTGCTTATAAGATATCATAAACGAGGGGTTGCTGTCAAACCCGAATCTTGAGATATTTACAATAAATTACCCCCCCCCCTTAACTTTTTGCAACTTTATCGCTATTAGTGCGCAATAAGCATGTTGCCTTGGCTTCGCCAATGTGTATAATTTCAATTTGACGAATAAGAAAGGATACACACCGATGAAAGCCAAGGCAACACGGCGTAGAATGATATCATGCTTCGCTCAGATAATCAATGGGTATGTTTTGGGGTACAAAATTCCTGAACTCGTGAAGAATGAGAAAATCAAAACACGAAAGTTCTCGTATGATTCACAAATGTATCTTCTGATGCTCGGGCAGTTCCTTCATGTCTTCAGTCTCAACGAGCTTGCCGACATTTCCAATATCTACGCAAAAGAGCTTTCCCGCATACGAAGAATTGATCCAGCAAACCACAGCACATTCTCAAATGCAAACCGTACGCGCAATCCTGAAGTAATGGAAAAGTTCTTCTGGATGATGTATGAGCACTTCCGCAGCAATGATGCCGAGTTTGTTCATTGCAAACATAAAGGCAAACTCTCGCGCTTCAAACTGAGAAACATTTTCGCCATTGATTCCACGACGCTTAAACTCGCTTACTGGTGCATCAACTGGGCTAAGCATCGACAGAATAAAGCCGCAGTAAAAGTTCATATGGTTGCCAATGTTGCAAGCAGACTGCCGCATTTCTGCGTATACGGCAAAGCAAATGAGCATGACAGCAAGAAAGAGGAAATCCTTTTTGAATCACTAAACGCTGGAGATATAGGTATTCTTGATCGTGCCTACAATAATTTTGAAACCCTTTACAAACAGTCACAGCGAGGTGTGATATTTGTTGTGCGAGAGAAAGAGGCGATGTTGCATGAAGTGGTCGAGTGCGTCGCGAAAGATAAGCTTGCAAAGAACATCATCGCTGACGAGATTATTCGCTTGACTGGACTTCAAACAAAAAAATCTTATCCGACTGCATTAAGAAGAGTCACGGCGCATGTTGAGATTAACGGACATTGGCACGACCTTACTTTCCTTACCAACAATTTCGAGTGGGCGGCATCCACCATTGCCGAACTTTATAAAGCACGGTGGCAGGTCGAGATTCTCTTCAAGGAACTCAAGCAGACACTTCAACTTCAAGACTTCTTTGGCGAAAATGAAAATGCTGTTAAGTGGCAAATATGGGCGGCATTTTTAACGCACTTGATTCTGCGTTACATCAAATTCAAGTCTCGCGCTGTTTGCAGTTATTCAAGATTTGTAGCCTTTATCCGTGCGGTGACATGGTTGAAAAAGGATTTGTTGGACGTTCTCTATTCCTATGGGATAGCACCTCCACCTGAAAACTGGCGAGTAAAGGAAAACACGCCATATTTACCAGGGTTTGAGAAGTATTTTTCCAAGGCTATTGGATAGCAGGACGCTGATTTTACGAGGGTTCGCCTAAATTCATCAACACAGAGGTTTTCAAAACAAATTTTATCCGTAAAAAAATTCCGCGCCATAAGCGCGGAAACGATCAGATATTGCAGCCTATCCTTTTGCTATTAGATAGCAGTGCATACCGGACACCAAACTCTTTTCTTTCGATTGTCCCTATGATATCAAAACCATTGTATCGCAGTCAACGAGAAAGCAGTCGTTATTTACGCAAAATTCATACCCTCAACACATTTTTTGCCGATATAGCACAACACCATCAACCCACCGCAAGAACATGCAAAAGATAAAGCAGAAACTCGAAACTATCGGTTAGCGGCCGACTGCTAGCCGGTCCTCGTGCGGTTCACCAAAGCGGACATCCGACATCTCAGAACGGGAAAAACCACCATAAAACTCCACGGCCTCGCAATCGCCTACTCTGGCTTTCGTTTTGTTTTCTGCGATATCGTGTCTTTCATGCCTGAAGCATGATATGTGCTAGCGGGCATAATCGTTGTATTCGAGTTTGACAATCCCATCATTGCTTCATGATGTTTTCCGCCCGCTTGATATAGGCATCCTGCTCGGTCTTGCTCATATCGTTCCATCGGACGTTCCACCCGCATACGCGCACCTGGAGGTTTTCGTATTTTTCGGGATGCATCTGCGCATCGCGCAACTCCTCGACGCTGAACACGGTAAACTGGATGACGCTGCCGCCGTTCTTGTGGAACCGCCGGACGAGCGTCTTCATGAGCATGAGCCCTCTCTCGCCTGCGCATACCGACGGATGGAGCATCACGTCGAGCGGGTAGTCGCTCGGTAGTTTCGTCGCGTCGGACGCGGCAAGCGTCGAGACAAGCGCCGTCGCCCCTTCAGTATCGGCACCCATCGTCGGCGACATGTTCTTGGAAATCTCCTCCCCCGCAAGCCGCCCGTCAGGCGTGGCTCCGGTCCTTTGGCCAAATCTTATGTACTGCCTTGCGGAATGCCCCGAAGCATAGAAAATTCCGCCTCGGGAATTCGGCTTGCCGTTCAACTGCGCGGCAAAAGTGTCGACGATTTCGGCTCCGAGCGCATTCGCTTCCGGGTCGTTGTTGCCCCACTTGCGCTTGGAACGGAGCATCCTGAGCCGCAAAGGCTCGTGGCCGCGCCAGTTCGCCGCCATGACCTTTCCGAGTTCGGCGAGCGACATTTCCTTTTTCTCGTACACGATCTC
>JAZRNC010000155.1:0-10519 GCA_045647965.1 Eubacteriales bacterium
CCGCTCACGCCGTGGGAAAACATCCGTGCATTCTTTGATGCCGTGGAGGATTTTTATGAATAATGGAACAAGCTCCGTAAATACGGAAAAGAAAACCGAAGATTTTGCCGCGCTCACGGGTGCCCTCGTCGAAAACGGTGCGGCAAAGGCGGCAGTGATCCCGACATCGGACGTTGTACTTGACGCGGCGTTTCGCGATATGTGCAAGGCGAATTACTGCGGAATGTACGGCAGATGCTGGATGTGTCCGCCCGACGTCGGGGAGATCGAGGATCTGATGGCAGAGATTCGCACGTATTCGCACGTTCTTGTGTTCCAGACGATTTCGGAGCTGGAGGACAGCTTTGACGTCGAGGGAATGTACGAGGCGGGAAGCCGTCACAACCGACTGGCGATGAAGGTACGGACGATCGTTTCGGAACACGGCATCGCGGAGCGTGACGGCAAAAAACCGCTCCACCTTTGTGCCGGCGGATGTCGCGTCTGCTCCCCTTGCAAAAAGCAGTCGGGGGAGCCGTGCGCCAATCCTGACCTTGCGATGTCCTCGCTGGAAGCGTACGGCGTGAACGTATCGAAGATGGCGGAGGCGGCGGGTATGAAATACATACACGGCGCGAACACAGTGACGTATTTCGGTGCGGTGTTCTTTAACCTTTGACAAAAACAGTGATCGGTTGGAAATGGAAACAAACATAAGTATGAAGGAATTGTGTACGGTTATCGTGGACGGGGCAGCGAAAACGGTGCGGCGTGGGGAGACTCTCGCCTTGGCACTCGGTATGGAGACCCCGTGCGGCGGCCGTGGAAAATGCGGAAAATGCCGTGTGACGGTGATGGGAGAGGTATCCCCACCGACGGAAAACGAAAAACAACACCTCGGCGAGGAGGCTTTGGCTCGTGGGATCCGTCTTGCGTGCTGTGCAAAGGTACAGGGCGACTGTCGTGTGGAGACTGCGTCAGCGGAGGGCGGCGTTCGCGTTCTGACGGACGGATGGAGCGTGGCGTTTTCGCTGGATCCTACGTTTTCGCGCTATGGGGTGGCTGTGGATATCGGAACGACGACGATTGCGGCGAAGCTCTACGACGCACACGGAAGAATCCTCGCGGAGGAGAGCTCCCTCAATCCGCAGACTGCCTATGGCGCGGACGTTGTATCGCGGATCCAGGCGGCGCTTGACGGCAGGGGGGCATCTCTTGCCGAGGCGGTACGGGGAGAGATCGACAAAATGATCGTTTCCCTTGCCCACAAAGCCGCCGTTTCGTGTGGCGAGATCGACGGTGCGGTCATCGTTGGCAACACCGTGATGCTCCATTTGCTGACGGAGGAGTCACCGGAGCCTCTTTCTCACGCGCCGTTTGCGGCAAAGAGGCTTTTTGGGGAAGAGATGCGCGCGAGGGAGATCGGACTATCCTCTCTTTGTGCGGACTGCGCGGTATATCTTCCGCCGTGTATCTCTGCATTCGTTGGAGCGGACACCACGGCGGCGATGCTTGCGGTGGGTCTTTGCGACTCGGCGGACACGGGAATGCTTGTGGACATTGGCACGAATGGGGAGATCGCTCTATGGGAAAACGGCGGTCTTACGGTATGCTCGACGGCGGCAGGCCCTGCTTTTGAGGGAGTCGGAATTTCCTGCGGAATGCGTGGGGCGCGCGGTGCCATTGATGCCGTGACGCTTGATGGCGGGGAGCTTTCGGTTCACACGATTGAGGAGACTGCCCCGATAGGACTTTGCGGAAGCGGACTCGTTGATGCGGTAGCGTGTCTCCTTGATCGAGGGGATATTGATGAGACGGGATACTTGGAAGATGACGTCGTGCTCGGCGGGGACGTGGTTCTGACGGCGGCGGACGTGCGTCAGGTTCAGCTTGCCAAGGGTGCGATCCACGCGGGAATGAAGACGGCGCTGATTGCGACGGGCTCGGATTCCGACGACGTGGCGGTTTTGTACGTGGCGGGGGGATTCGGAAGCCGTTTGAATATGGAGAACGCGGGGAAGATCGGTTTGATCCTGCCCGAGATGTGCGGCCGTGTGCGTGTGACGGGAAACTCCGCCATCAGCGGTGCGGCGATGCTCCTTCTAAACGGTGACTCCCGCGAGAAATGCCGTGAGCTTTGCAAAAATGCGGCGGTGCTGGAGCTTTCGTCAAACCCCACCTTCACCGAGGCGTATATGGACGGTATGATGTTTTTGGAGTGAAAGAAGGTTCACGGGGGGAAGGGGGGGAGTTTTGCGAAAACTTCAAGTAAAACTATTTCCGCTGCCGCGGGGGACAAAGTGAAGTTTGTGCAAAACTCTAATTTCTTACCACTGCGCGTGGGGCGCAGAAGAGGGTTCATGCCACCCTCTGAAAAAGCAAAGCTTTTTCGTGAATCACCGCACCAAAGAGAACCAAGGTTCTCTTTGGATTCTCTCCTCAACGTTCCGTGCCTTAGGGCACTACTGAAGTTGAAAGGTGGGGAAATCCCGCGAAGTAAAGTACAGTTTAATAATTTCCGGTGGAATAGGCTGCCGCGGAAAAGAATTTTTTCGATTATCTAAAGACATAGTGTGAAATCTGCGATTTTGTGCTATGTTTTTTCGTTTTCTTTATGTCACCCAGCGATAGTTAAAATCCGCACCAAAGCGGGCAGTTACCACTTCACCTTGCGGCTGTTGCTACGTGAGGTTTGGAGATGCGAATTTATTCGACTACAGCATAAATCTGCACTATCCCCGCGCAAGATACGAGCTGTCCGTTCGATCGCTCCACGTCGCTTGATCGAGCGAGGCTCCGCAGAGCTGAAGCGAGTGAGGCGACACACTGACTTGGGTGTTTCCAAAGAGGTCCCCCTCTTTGGTGCCAAGATATCTAAGAGGACGGCACGAGTCCTCTTAGAAACCCCGCGTTAGCGGAGAAAGATTTACTTCAAGCTTTCGTAAAACTTTATTCCACCTATGAAAGAAAAACATTGACAAATGCCGGGCGCGGTGCTATAATATTTTTATAAAAACAAAAATTTCGGAGGCATTTTTCAACAAAATGCTGAAACGGTTTATCAGTTACTACAAACCGCACAAAAAAATGCTGGCACTCGATATGGCAGCCTCCCTGCTCATCTCCGTCATCGGAATGGTGTACCCGATCGTGACGAATAAGATGCTGAACGAGTACATTCCCGGAAAAATGTACAAAACGATCGTTTTTGCCGGGGCGCTGGTGCTTCTTCTCTATGTCGTCCGAATGCTGCTTCGGTATTTCGTGCAGTACTACGGGCATTTGATCGGTGTGCGTATGCAGTCGCAGATGCGTATCGATCTGTTCCGCCATCTGGAAAAACTGCCGTTCAAATTCTTTGACAACAACGAAACCGGACGGATCATGACGCGCATCACGAGCGATTTGTTCGAAGTATGCGAGCTTGCACACCACGGGCCGGAAAATCTGCTCATCAGCGTGGTGATGATCGTATTATCGTTCTCGTATCTCATGACGATCGAGCCGATTCTGACGCTGATCGTCTTTACCTGCGTGCCGATCTTATTATTCGTAACGATGCATTTCCGCAAAGAAATGAAGAAAGCGTTTGAAGACCGCCGCACGAGCAACGCGACGATCAACGCTGCGGTGGAAAGCAGTATCACGGGTATCCGTGTGACCAAAGCGTACACGAATTCCGAACGTGAGGCGGCGAAATTTGAAAAAGGCGACGAGGAATTCGTTAATGCTTCGTTCCGTGCGTACAGCGCGATGGCGAAATTCCACTCCTCGACGACGTTCGTGACGGACGTATTCAACGTATTCATTCTGATCGCGGGCGGGCTCTTTCTCTACGCGGGCAGAATCTCGTTCGGTGATTACTCTACGTTCATCGTATCGGTGAGCCTCTTTATTAACCCCGTGAATATGCTGATCTCGTTTATGGAGCAGTATCAGAACGGTGTCAGCGGCTTCAAGCGTTTTGTGGAAATCCTTGAAGAAGAATGCGAAACCGACGCCGAGGGTGCAGTCGTCCTCGAAAACGTGAAGGGTGAGATCGAATTTTGTAATGTGACCTTCTCCTACGACGGCACAACGGACGTTCTCCACGACGTGAATCTGCGCCTCGAAAAAGGCAAAAAGCTTGCGCTCGTTGGCCCGTCGGGTGGTGGAAAAACGACGCTCTGCCACTTGCTGCCGAATTTCTACAAGCTGGGGGACACGGGATCCATCCTCATTGACGGGGTGGACATTCGTAATATCACCCTCGACTCCTTACGGAAAAACATCGGAATCATACAGCAGGATGTTTTCCTCTTCGTCGGAACGATCCGCGACAACATTCTCTACGGAAACCCCGATGCCACCGAGGAAGAAATGCACGAAGCGGCACGGCGCGCAAACATTCACGACTACATTATGGGACTTGAGAAGGGGTATGACACGGAGATCGGCGAACGCGGTGTCAAGTTATCGGGCGGTCAGAAGCAGAGACTCAGCATTGCGCGCGTCTTTTTGAAGGATCCGTCGATTTTGATCCTTGACGAAGCGACGAGTGCCCTTGACAACACGACGGAAGTGCTGATCCAGCAGGCTCTCGACGAGCTTTGTCGTGGAAGAACCACACTGGTTGTGGCGCATCGACTGTCTACCATTCGCGGTGCGGACGAGATTGCCGTGGTTCTCGACGGACGGATCACGGAGCGCGGTACTCACGAAGAACTGATCCGCGCGGATGGTACGTACAAGAAGCTTTACTCCCTGCAGTTCCGCGACAACGATCTCGTATCACACGAGTGACTCATGTATGAGTGACTCATATATGAGTCAAAATTAGAAAATCACCTCTGATGAGAAAAGGAGAATATACATATGGATATTACGAAATATTACGCGATCGAGGGGGAAAAACCGCTCGACACAATCCGTTACGACGGGGGCTTTTTCGGGATCTTCCGCACGGTCGCGGTCATCGGCGACAGCCTTGCTTCGGGGGAAATGGAATCTCTCGACGAGAACGGAAAGCCCGGATGGCACGATTATTTGGAATATTCGTGGGGACAGTATATGGCGCGCGCGGCAGGAAACACGGTTTACAATTTCTCGCGCGGCGGTATGACAGCGAAGGAATATATGGAGGGCTGGGGCGAGGAGAACGGCTGCTTTGACGAATCGAAAGCGGCACAGGCGTACATCATCGGACTCGGCGTAAACGACGTACTCAACGGATTATGCACAAGGGGTACGGTGGCGGATATTGACCTCGCGCACCCCGAAAACAACGCAAAGACGTTTATGGGATACATGGGTCAGCTCATCGACCGATACAAAAAAATCGCCCCGAAGGCGAGATTCTTCCTGTTGACGCCGCCGTATTCCATGAAGACACCGAAAGAGGCGACCGATGAGTTGGTACAGCTCATGTACGATCTTGCCCCGCTCTATGATTACACGTATATCATTGATTTGGCAAAATACTCGCCGATACACGACGCGGAATTCCGCAGAAACTTCTATCTCGGCGGACACCTCAGCGCGGCAGGATATCAGATCACCGCGTGGCAGATCATGTCCTACATTGACTACATCGTAAGAAACAACCCCGACGATTTCCGACAGATCGCGTTCGTCGGCAAAAACGACGGACATCACGTGAAGTTCAAGTGGTAAGCGGCGGGGAAAGCGAAGTTTTACGAAAGCTTCAAGTAAATGTTCCACTACGCGGGGAGAGGTTTTTGTTGGTTTGCGGACGTAGGAGATGCGTGATTTTTTAAACTAAATTCAGAAATATTGTAGGACGGGGGCTTTGGTCTGTATTTCAAAGCGGCGTAAATTGAACAATAATTTACCGCTAACTATACACGCCGTTGTCACGCCATTTTTTGTGGTTTTGTTTACCTTATATCAACCAACGACAGCGAAAAAAGAATTCAAAGTTTTACGAAAACTTCATTTAATTGCCCCATGCGAATAAAAGAAAAAATCCCCCGACGGAGGAAAAACCTGTCGGGGGAACTTTATTTTTCTTATTCGATGGGGTTGATTTTCGTGATATCGTACGGGGTGTTCTGATACACGAAATAGTTGAGCCAGTTTGAGAAGAGTAGGTGGGCATGTCCGCGCCAGATGTTCTTCGGCTCTGCCGTGGGATCGTCATTCGGGAAATAATTCTTCGGCAGCTCGATCGGAAGCCCACGGTCAACGTCGCGGAAATACTCCTTCGCGAGCGTGCCGGCGTCGTATTCGCTATGTCCCGTAACGTAGAAAAGACGGCGCTTTTTGGAAGCGATGATATAAAGTCCCGCGTCTTCCGATTCTGCAAGAATGTCGAGCTTGTCGCACGCTTCCACATCCTCGCGGCGGATCTCGGTATGACGGGAGTGGGGTGCCACGAATTCCTCATCAAAACCGCGCATCAACGGATGAGTGGGGGAGAGATTCTTATGTTTGAAAATGCCGAACATCTTCTTTGAAAGCGGATATTTCGGGATTCCGTAGTGGAACCAGAGAGCCGCCTGCGCCGCCCAGCAGATATGGAACGTTGAGTAGACGTTCTTTTTTGACCAGCGCATGATCTCGCAAAGCTCGTCCCAATAATCGACATCACTGAAATCAAGATTTTCGACCGGTGCGCCCGTGATGATCAGACCATCGAATTTTTCATCCTTCACATCCTCGAACGTGCGGTAGAACGTATCCATATGCTCCGCGCTTGTGTTTGCGGAGACGTGGGTGGACGTTTTAAGGAGGGTGAGATCGATCTGGAGAGGAGTATTGGAGAGGAGGCGGATGATCTGCGTTTCGGTGGTGATCTTTGTCGGCATCAGATTGAGTACCGCCAATTTGAGCGGACGGATATCCTGCATCTGCGCTCGCTCGGAGTCCATAACGAAGATATTTTCGGAGTGCAGCGCGTCAGTGGCGGGCAACCCCGTCGGAATTTTAATCGGCATTCTTGGTCCCTTTCTTTACGGTGTCGAATGATTAAGTATTTTTATGGTCAGTCCTCATCTTCATCGAGGAACGGGATGGTCTTTGTCAGTCCGTCGGATGCTAATGTGGTATTCTCGAAGATGCGGTACGCTTCGATGGCATATTCCGTCGGATCGGGGAGGGCGGGGCTATAATGGGTGAGCCACAGCTCGGCACATTCCGCCTCTTTGGCAAGGCGTGCCGCATCCGCCATCGTCATATGGGAGGATTCGCGTGCACGGTCGTTTTTGTCAAGCTCGAACATCCCCTCAAGGATCATAAGATCCGCCTCTGCGCCCATCGTGCTGATGATATCGCAGGGACGGGTATCGGTGGAGTAGGTGACGTGGATGCCGCGGCGGCTTTTTCCGAGCACCATGGACGGTGTGAAGGATTCGATGGTCTCGCCCTTTTGCAGACGCGACCAATACTTCATCGGGATGCCGTTTGCTTCGGCTTTTTCGCGGTCGAATTTGCCTGCGCGCGAGATTCGCACGTCGTAGCCGAGGCATTTGCACGAATGGCGTACCTCAAAGGCGGTGATACTAAATCCGTTCTGATTGATGGTATCGAAATCGCCAAGCTCCACGGTCTTGATGCGGAACGGAAGCTCGGGCGCGATGATCGTCAGTGCTTTTACGATCTCGCCGACCCCCTTCGGACCGGCAATGATGAGCGGCTCCGTTCTGCCCTCGTTTCCCATAGAGAGGAGATAACCGGGAAGTCCGCTGCAATGATCGGCATGAAAATGCGTGAGAAGGATCACCGAGGTCTTACCAAGGGAAAATCCTGCTTTTTTTACGGCAAGCTGTGTCCCCTCGCCGCAGTCGATGAGAAGTCCCACGCCGTTATATCTCATATAACAGCAGCTGAGAAAGCGGTCAATGCGGGGGACGGTGCCTCCCGTTCCGGGGAGTGATACGTCTAACATGTGGGTCTCCTTTCCGGGGGATTTATCTTTACTCACGTGAGGTCTATAAAGTAAAGTTTTTTCGAAAGCTTTACGCAAATGACTGCTGCGCCCTGCGTGTAACAGAATCTTATTTGAAGTTTCGGCGAAAATTCACTATTTCACTTTTGAAATAAAAAAATACAGTCCCACCGTGCCGTTTCACCGAGCGTATAGAAACCCTGCTAATGCAAGGACGGTGCCCTCTCCAACGGATTGTGCTCCCAGCGTCCTGATCGCGGCGGCGCGCAGAATGCGACTCACGGCCGCGGAGGGAGGTCTGCATCCCCCAATCGGAAGTCCGGGCTCCTTTTTACTCTTTGTGGGTTTTTACGCTCAGTTATATATCAAACACAGCAGGACATCTGCCATATATTTTGCGTTTAGTCTTCGTCGTAGAGGATATCGGAGAACTCGTCGTCGAAGATATCGGCGATCTTGTCAAATTCGTCGTCGTCTTCGATGGTAACGAGAATATCTTCACCGTTTTCGTCAACGTCGCACTTCAGAATGATGTATTCTTCGCTTTCTTCCTCGCCGTCTTCGTTTACGGGAATGAGCGCCTTATAAACTGCGCCTTCGTGTTCGAGCGTACCGAGAAGAGCGAAATTGAGTTCGTTATCGTCTTCGTCTGTAAGAGTGTATATTTCAGGATCGTATTCTTCCTCGGCGGGATTATTCTTCGGGTCGAGGATTTCTTCGTTCTTAGCCATATCTATTTTACCCTTTCCATCATAATTTTATGTGTGATTTTCCGTGAGAATTCACGTTTGAATACGGGATTACAATATTATTTTACCGCGAAAGTGCCTTTTTGTCAATAGGATATTTATGTAGGGACGAAAATCCCGGATGTTTTGGGGATTCCGTTCAATGTTACGGTATGATCGCCGTGTTACGTTAACTGCACCGAAGGCGATCACAACGGATTGTAAGAATCAATTACCTTTGAATGACAAATATAGAGTGCGAGAAGAACCGCGGAGGGGGCGAGGAGAATGTAGCGAACCCCGAGATATACGGCGCAGACCACGTGGAGGACCAAAACGACAGCGGCAAGAAGGATGGCGATTTGTCTGCCGCGGTGTTTTTTCAGGCACGAAAAGCCGAAAAACGACACGGGGAGTGCGGCGAGCATTGTGGCTGAGGCGAGAATCGATACGCCAATCGGTGCCGTGGTGAACACGACAAGGAGCAGACCCATGAAGCAGGGGATCACATAGAGAATGTTTGCGATGCAGGGAAAGAGAAAGCGGTTCAGCCGCTTTTCTTCCTCGGGGGAGAGTTTATTATTCATCGATTACCTCACATCGGGCACCGGCTCAACGGGTTCGTCAAGCTGCCACGGGTTTTTACAAATGCTTTTCATCAGTTTGAGGGCGGATGCAAAATAGTATCCGTCACAGATTCGCTCGTCGAGAACGTAGGTGAAATCCAGATAGGATTTTTTCTTTACGATACCCTGTGCGTCCAGCTCGTAAGCGCGGCGTTTCGCACCGAAGGAGAAGAACACGGGACAAGTACCGAAGTCGTAGAGGTGATGATAGATCGGCGGAATACCGAGCGAGCCCATCGACGTAATGAAATACGAACAGTGGAACGGGCTGACTCTAAGGAGGAACTTCGGCAGAAGATTGAAATAATCCAGGGTCTTCAGCGTATGGACCGTGAATTTCAGAAGAAGCGAGGGAATGTAGGTGAGGAATTTCGCAGTTTCGTCGAAATCTCCACCGGGATTTTCACGGTAGTTTGTGATCTCGCGGTTGAGCGCATCGTAAACGTCACGCAGCGTAGCGGACGGCGGTACACAGATCTTGACGACTGTGTCGGGAGATTCGAGAGACATTTCCTTTTTGATGGTCAGCGAAATTTCCACGTTTCGTCTTGTCCACACTCTCTGGCCGCGGATGAATCGGTTCAGCGCGGGGCGGAGTGCACACAGACGGACGTAGGTCGCGATCATCACGTGCATCATACTGAGGTTAGGCATGCCGTCAGCTTGTTTTTCCTTGAGATATTTTTCCAGTTTTTCCATTTCCACGGAGTCGCTGATAAAGTTCTGCGAGCCCGAACGGTTTACCATAATAAACGGTACAACCGCTGCCATCGGAGGAATACTGCGGACAATGCGGCATTCTTTCTGCTTTTTTTCTTTCTTTTTCTTTTTCGGATTTACGGTTTCAGCGGCGGTACTATCTGTGACTTCTTCGTTTTCTGTCACTGAGATCTTTTCTTGCAGGTCATTCATATCGTCACCTCAGGGGTTAATTATTGAAAGATAAACGTCGTGATTTTTGCGTGTTTTCGACAAAAATCTGTATTATTTATCATTATAGCATACTTTCTCCCCTCTTTCAAGGTGGTACGGGAAAAAAGTGTCGCACGTTGTTGATTTATCAACAAATGCATGAAAAGAGGTGCCGCATCGCCCTTTTGTTATGACAAAAGCGGAGGCACAAAACCTCCGCTTTCAATTTTTATCTGTTTGATAAGTTGGAATTTGTTTACTCAATTACAAAGTCAGCATAGACCATCGCTTTATCGAAATCACCGGTACCTCTGAAATTCATGATTTCCTTTCCAATACGATATTCACCGGCAGACAATTCACCATAAAGCCATTCCCAGTTTACATCC
>JAZRNC010000156.1:0-2005 GCA_045647965.1 Eubacteriales bacterium
CAAAACACGCACTCGCCGCGACGATGATTCGAGAACTGCGTACGCGTGGGTATACGGTAGCGACGGCGGAAAGCTGTACGGCGGGGATGATTTCGTCCGCGATCGGGGATATTCCCGGCGCATCGGATGTGTTTCCCGGCAGTATCGTGTCCTATGCCAACGATGTAAAGGAAAAAGTTCTCGGTGTTTCGGCGGAAACTCTTGCTGCTCACGGAGCGGTGTCCGTGGAGTGTGCCGGGGAGATGGCAGAAGGGGCACGGCGTGTGATCGGTGCGGATATTGCTGTATCGGTTACGGGAATTGCGGGACCGGGAGGCGGTACACCAACAAAACCTGTGGGAACGGTGTGTTTCGGTTTGGCGGGACTCGGTGAAACGTATACCGAGATCCGTCACTTCAACGGACGAAACGATCGGGCGAGAATCCGTCGGCTGACGTGTGCATATGCGATGATGCTCGTGATAAAGCGTTTGCGCGGAGAATTATAGAATCCCCCGTAGACAGTAAGACAAATTTTGTCCACTCCCAATAATAAATTGGCGTGAAATATTTAGAAGCGAATGTTATAATAAAATAGTATAATAAAAAAACGGTAACGACAGAAATTTTTGATTTTTTGGAGGATGGAATATGACGTTCCAAGAAAGAGCAAAAGAATTGGTTTCCAAAATGACTTTGGACGAAAAAATTGCCCAAATGCAATATAATGCTCCGGCGATCGAAAGACTTGGGGTCCCGCGGTACAATTGGTGGAATGAATGTCTGCACGGCGTTGCAAGACAGGGACAGGCTACGGTATTTCCTCAGGCGATCGGAATGGCAGCGAGCTTCAATACGGATCGTATGTACGAAGTAGCTACGGCGATCTCGGACGAGGTTCGTGCCAAATACAATGAACGCAAAAAGAAGGGATATACACTTTGGTATGAAGGACTTACCTGCTGGTCTCCGAATATCAATATTTTCCGAGATCCAAGATGGGGACGCGGTCACGAGACGTACGGAGAAGATCCGTATCTTACCGGAAGAATGGGATGTGCTTTTGTAAAGGGTCTTCAGGGAGACGGAAAATACAGAAAAACAGATGCGACGATCAAGCATTATGCCGTCCACAGTGGACCGGAATCCAAAAGACACGGTTTTGATGCCGTAGTAAACGAAAAGGATCTGTATGAAACCTATCTTTGGGCGTTCCGTTATTGCATCGAAAACGCCGATCCGTCCTCCGTTATGGGGGCGTATAACCGAGTCAACGGTGAGCCTTCCTGTGCGAGCGAAACTCTCCTTCAGAAGATCCTCTACGGCGAATTCGGCTTCAAAGGATACGTCGTATCTGACTGCGGAGCGATCAATGATATTCACGCCCACCATAAATATACAAAAAATGCAGCGGAAAGCTCCGCACTTGCCGTAAAGAATGGTTGCCAGCTTAACTGCGGTCAGGCATACTTCTACTTGAGCGAAGCAGTAGCTATGGGCTTGATTACGGAGGAGGAGATTACTGCCGCGGTCGAAAAACTGTTTGAGGCAAGATTTCGTCTCGGTATGTTCGATGACGATTGTGAGTACGATAAGATTCCGTATGAAGTGGTAGAATGTGATAAGCATACGGCGCTCAATCGTAAAATGGCGCAGGAAAGCATCGTGCTTCTCAAAAACGACGGCATTCTTCCGCTTGATCCCAAAACCAAAGTAGCGGTGATCGGACCGAATGCGGATGCTCTCGGTGTTCTTCTTGCGAACTACAACGGTTTCCCGTCACGTTATACCACACTTCTCCGCGGCATTCAGGATGCGTGTGAAGAACGAGTGCTTTTCGCGCGCGGATGTAATATTGTAGGAGAAAAATATTGCGAAACGATGTATGACGAAGCGAAAATCGTAGCAAAACTGTCTGACGTAGTCGTTCTCGTTATGGGTCTGAATCCGGATATGGAAGGCGAAGAAGGGGATGCGTACAACGAAACCGATAGCGGCGATAAGAGAGACATCGAACTGCCCAAGG
>JAZRNC010000157.1:0-6751 GCA_045647965.1 Eubacteriales bacterium
GGATTCCGAAACAGTGCGTCATCGACTATGTCATGCGTGTGACCGCAGATAAAGAAAAGGAGAATTGACATGACCGGAAGTATTCAAGAAAAACACGGCAAACTATACGCTGTACTCTGTTACAAAGATGTCCTTGGAAAATCGCAGCGCAAATGGGTTCCAACGAACCTTGAAGTGCGCGGCAACAAAAAACGTGCGGAATCCATGCTGCCGGACATGCGTTTCCACGATATTCGTCACAGCACGGCGAGCATCCTTTACGATAAGGGATGGGAGTTGAAAGTCATCCAGCAATGGCTGGGGCATACTATCGTCCTGCCAAAATCCCCCCTGCACGCATCCTGCATTTTGGTTAGAAAAAAGTTAGAAAAGCGGCTTTGTCTAACCGGGACTAGGGGCCACCTCGTCAATATGTCAAAAATTACCCGAAAAAAGGTACGAAAAAAGTCGAAAC
This sequence comes from Eubacteriales bacterium, assembly GCA_045647965.1. Taxonomy (GTDB): domain Bacteria; phylum Bacillota; class Clostridia; order Oscillospirales; family CAG-272; genus UMGS1696. The sequence goes on from JAZRNC010000157.1 coordinate 455, forward strand.
ACTCAAGTTTTTTGAGCATTTCGACTTCAATACGAATCATTTATATTATCATAGAAGTTACTGTCATCCCTATCAACATAAGGGTAACAAGGATTACGGTAAACGATACAATGAAAGGAAGCTTTTTTTGCGTCAATGTATGATATTCGTCCAAGACACTGCTCATAGGTAGGCTGATGAATAAAATGCAGGGGAAGATAGTGATAAACCAGACTTCATATGTAAACATAGGGATTAGTGAAAAAAGAAGAACCAAAAAATAGAAGGGGGCGAGTGTTGTCAACGAGAATAATAAAACACGAAAACGCTCTTTTTTTGCCAATCCAAAATGTTTTTGTGTCATTTCTATTTTTTTAAGTTGTTTCATACTACCTTCGCAGATACCCATGCACACCCCATACAGGCAGATTACAGACAGAATAATTACAACCGCAACTACGGAGACTTTGAGTAATTTGATATAAGTATAACTGAATAAAGATATTACAACTATTCCAAGCAGTAGGTTTTTTAGAATTCGTTTCATATTATTATTTCTCGCTCCTACAATTATATGTACTATATTTTAATTATATCATACAATAGTTGGAAATGCAACAAAAATCTCCGATAGCTTTTTATCGCATACGTCTTACACCGACTGTGCGGTACGGTATTTTTCTGCCTGGAGGAGGAACATTTCCGCATACTTGCCGTTTTGTGCCATCAGCTCGTCGTGACTGCCCGATTCAATGAGTTTTCCATCCGCAAACATAAGGATTCGGTCTGCCATACGGGTGGTGGAGAGTCTGTGAGAGATGAACACCACGGTTTTGTCCTTGGCATATTCCAAAATGGTGTGGTTCAGCTCATATTCTGCCGCAGGGTCAAGGGCGGATGAGGGTTCGTCCATGATGATGAGATCATAGGGACGTGCAAAGATTCGTGCAATTGCCACCTTTTGGCTTTCACCGCCCGAGAGGTTCACGCCTTCCTCAGAGAATTCCTTGGTAAGCTGGGTATCCATTCCTTTTTCGAGGGAGTTCAGCTTATCGGAGAACGTAGCCTTTGTCAGAGCATCGGTAACGATTGCGCGGTCGGCTTCTGCACAGGTGTCGGAGAGAACGTTTTCCGCAATAGTGGCGGCAAAAATCTTGTAATCCTGGAAGACAGTACCGATTCTTGCGCGAAGGGAAGGGATGTCGTAATCTTTTAGATTCCGTCCGTTGTAGAAAATCTCGCCTTCCGTCGGATCGTAGAGGCGCATCAGCAGTTTCGTCAGTGTGGTCTTTCCTGCACCGTTGTAGCCGACGATTGCGATCTTTTCGCCACGCTTGATCGTCAGATTCACGCCTTCGAGGGATTTCTTCGGTTCTTCTTTCTTTTCTTCCTCTTCGTTCGCCTTTTTCTTCGATTCGGATTCATCGAGGATGGGCTGATACATAAACGTTACGTTTCTCAGTTCAATGGAGTCAAGTGCTTCTACCGCTACGTCTCCACTGACGATCTTCGGCTTGTATTCGAGGAATTTCAGATATTTTTCAATATACTGTGCGTTGTCAGGCATACGGATCGCCAGCTGTGCTAAGTCATACATACCTGACTGCAGTTTCCAGATTACGTTGATAGAGGCGACGAAAGCGCCGAGCTCCGCCGTACCGTCAAAGAGCATAAACAATAGTATGATCATAGGTGCAAAACGTGTAGTGATACTGATCATATCGTTGAGGGCATTTATGAAGTACATTTTTTTACCCATACTCACGTCTTCTTTGATGATATAGGAAATGCTGTCGGAATACTCAGACTGTAATTTTTCACCCGCATTGCCGATACGAAGTTCTTTTGCGTAATCCGAAAGGTGATATACGCGGTTGATATAGGAATTTTTACGGTAATAGGGCTTTGTGCGCTCGTTTTTCTTAAAGTACATTTTGTTTGTCAGATGCCAGATGGTGGCGGTTATGATACTGCCCACACAAAGGATAATACCGACCGTAAAATCAACCTGCATCATCAAGGTAATGAGGGTGGAAAGGAAAATCAGATTGGTCACAATAGCCGCTGTATCGTTCATAACCACTTTCGCGCGACCGCGGGATTCGTCCATCGCCCAAACGTAGTCGTTGTAGAATTTCGGGTCGTCGTAGCAGGCGAGGTCCATTTTCAGCGCGTGCTCAAACAGTTCGGAGTGCATAGCAAACTGCAGTTTTTTCTGTGTCCTTTCCTTGAAGTATTGGTTGTACCACGCATTAAAAATATTTACAGATGCGTTCACACCGAGGATGAGAACAAGATACATAGCAATTTTGCCGAAGGTAACGTCCGGCTTGTCGAGGGCGTTGAAGAGCATATAGATGAAAACGGTAGAAATAGAACCACTGATACCGGTTATAATACCCCTTGTCATTTCGATGATGAAGTATCCTGGGGCTATTTTCCATATTTTTTTGAGCATTAAAAGATTATAGCGAAGAGCTTTTCCTAAAGGAAGCTTATTCTTCTTATCTTTTTGTTTCTGTTTACGCACGGTTTTTCACCTCACTTTCTGTTTGGGCATAATTTTCTGCCTGCATACGGAACATTTTGGCATACGTTCCGTTTTTCTCCATCAGTTCCGCGTGTGTGCCCGTTTCTTTAATACATCCATCCTCCAGCATAAAGATGCGGTCTGCAAGAACAGCGGAGGAAAGGCGGTGGGAGATGAAGATGAGGGTTCGATCCTCGCAGGCTTCCAGCATATTTTTAAACATATTGTATTCCGCAATAGGGTCAAGAGCGGAAGACGGTTCGTCGAGAATAACGACGGGGGAATCGTTCGTGAATGCTCTTGCGAGAGACACTTTTTGCGCTTCACCTACGGATAGGACGGCACCCTCATCGTCAAATTCGCGTGTCAGCGTGGTGTGGATCCCGTTTTTCAGAGACATTATTTTGTCATAAGCACCGCTTTTCTTCAGTGACTCTGTGACGATTTCCTCGTCTCCCTCACGGAGAGGACGGAGAAGTACGTTTTCCGCAACGGACATCGAGAACATTTTGAAATCCTGGAATACGACCGTAAAGTGTTCCTTATAGGAGTCGGTCGTGTATTCTTCAGCGGGGATATGATTCAGTGTGATCTTGCCAGAGTCCGGCTCGTATAGGTGTAGAAGGAGCTTTACGAGAGTTGTTTTTCCCGATCCGTTGTGACCGACCAGCGCGATTCTTTCGCCTTGGCGGATCTTCATACTCACGTTATTCAGCGCCGGTGCCTTGGCTCCTTTGTACGTGAATGTGACATCGGACAGTTCGATATCTCCCTTTTCGGCGGTTTTTCCTTCCAGAACACGCTTGATTTTCGGATCGTATTCAAGGAAGAAACGGTAATCCTCTATGTACATAGCGTGGTCACGGAATTCCGTCATAACTCCCGCTAAACGGGAGAGGGTCCATGATACCTGCCCAATGGTATTAAACACGACAAGACAGTCGCCAAGCAGCATAGTTTTTGTAACAAGGGTGCGGAATGCCGCGTACAACATAGCAGCAAACTCAGTAATGATGCCGGAGGAGTTTTTGAGGAAATTCAGCATCACAAGCTTAAATCCGTATTCTTTAAATAACTTGAGGCAATCCTTCAGGTTTTGTGCGTATTTTTCATACATCAGCTTATGCATACCGCCAAGACGCATTTCTTTGGCGTATTCGTTGAGGTAGAAGGTGCGCTGAACGTACGATTCCCGTCGGTTAAGGCTTTTGAGTTTATCCGATTGCTCCTTGTTCGTCTTGTTATATTTGTTTTTAATGAGAGCGAAGAGAAGGGGGATGATACCAAAAATGATGATGACGGGGTCGATGATAAAGAGCATAATACTTGTCGAGAAAAGGGTTACAACAGCCCAGATAAGATTGTCAACGGTATAGACCACATTCATACATCTTCCATAGGCATTGTCCATCGCTTTTACGTATTTGTCGTAAAATTCGGGATTTTCGTAACATTCCAGTTCCACCGATTCTGCTTTGCGGAACAATTCGCTCTGTACCTTTTCCACGATTTTTTGCTGATATCTGGGATAGAGGATATTATAAAGAAGTCCGATCAGACGATCCCATATAAAATCAGCAGCAATGATGACGAGGATCATCCATAAAAGCTCTTTGGCACTGCTGCCGAGCTGGTATCGGTTCACGACCTCACGCAGAAGCCAGGTATTGATCACAAAGTATATTATGGAATTTCCCACAGACCACAGAAAATACGTGGGAAGGTAGGAGGGGGCAGCGGTATGAATTGTTTTCAGCGCAAACAGAATGTTGGAAAATACCCGTTTTGTTTTCAGCGCATTCGGATCCTTCTTTTTCTTTTTAAAAAGAGATTTTAATCCTTTTGGTTGAGAGTTTTTTGTTTCTTTTTTCATTAAAAGTCTCCTGTTAATGATTGTAAATACTTGTTTGTCTTTATGCGTGCTTTTGCAAGATATTCACGGTTGACCGTATAAAAAACTTGCTGTCCTTTGCGGTGAGATATGCGAATGAGATAATGATCGCACAGAACCTCCAGATGACGTGTCACCGTTGTCACGGGAATCCCTGTCAGTCTTGAGATATCGCTTGCCGTTAGATCTCCTTCTCCCGAAAGAATCTCAAGGATCATGCGTCTTATCTCATTTCCGATATCGTCAAGAAAGGCGACAAGATCGATGCTGTCTGCATTAAAGTCGCGGACAAGGGCATCGGTGTGATCCTTTCCTACAAGTAGGAGAAGCTTTTTCTCATGGCATACGGGAAGGAGGAGCTCGGGATGGAGAAGCGAGAACGACACAGTAATCTCGTTGAATATCCCAAGGTCCAGTCCGGCAGATGCCATATAGAGTTTATTACATTTACCGGAGCGTATTTCTGCAAAAACAGCATCTGTTTCCGATTGATATTTTTCTCCCGCGCTCTCAAGAGCTTCACCTATGCAGGAAAGGGTTCGACAAAGCTCACTGACTGCATGACGGAAATAGGTTAGGCAAAGGAGAGCCTGATATTTGAAATCCGCGGGGTAGTCCATTTTATCGAGCCGCATTGCTGTTTTCATTGAGCATTCCGCGTGTGTCTGTTCGGCATGGGCGGAGTGGATGCCATGCTCGTCGACGGAAATATCGGGATAAAATAGCGTGTAGGTGGTTATAAGACGCAGATTCTCCCTTTCTTCATCTTCGGAAAGAAGTTGTGTTAGTTCAGAAATACTGCCGCAGCATTCATCCGTTTTTACACGGAGGTATTCAAAGATAGGGGCAGGAAGCGAATGATGTCTCTTGAAAAAAGGAGAAATGACAGATGGGATGGTGAATTCCTTCAATTCACGAGTCATATCCTCGTAAACGCTCTCCGTGGGAAAATGAGGCTTTTCTTCGGCAAAATATGCGTCAAGATAGGTCATTGCATCATATAAAATACCTGGTTTGGAACAAATTTTCATCTTATACTCCATTTATTGAAAAATATCACTCGAAATACAAGGTTATTTTACCGCATAATGGAAAATAAATCAAGGGAATTGTTTTTTTGTAATATAATTGTAATATTCTTCCTTGGAATACTGCCGCCAGTTACAGAATACCATCTTTCTTCTTGATTGTCAATCAACTGTTTGTTTATCTACCTATACTGATAAGAGAATTCCCCCTTTCGCAAGCCGATGTTTTGTAAGCTCATCAATCTTTCTCCACAAAAGTGGTTTTCATCTATATTAGTGTGCAGAAAACCGATTTGGTTTGCTACTTTATGAAAATTTTTTTGATAAATTGTCTTTTTTATCTTTGCCGAGGCAATATAACACATATTGTCGATAATGTTACCTGATAATGCAGTTCTGACAGTGATATCGTATCATTTTTTGTCGATGAATACAAGGAACTGTTTGGTGATAAAAACTCAATTGTCGGTAGAGTAACCGATATTCGCATAATGTATCTTTCGCATACGGCTGATAAGTGCCAAAAGCTCCTGCTTTCTCGGCAGATCGAGGAACCGTTCCGTGGTGGTAAAGAAGGACGAATACAGAATATCCACGCCCTCTGTCTCAATTTTCGCGTACAGCTCATCGATCCTTTGGACAATGTCGATCTTGTGGTTTTTGTTTGATACCATAAGCTGACGGAGCATAAAGCCGAGAGTATCCAGCTGTCGTTTCGATACAATATCGTGAAGTCCGCGGACATCAATCCACTCGTCACCGATCTGAATAAATCCCATGTCAGATACCTCTAATTTTTCACTTCCGCTTCCTTCGGGATAAGACGAGAAGTGCTCGGAATACAGAATACGGCTCTGAGTCCAGTCTGC
>JAZRNC010000158.1:0-20834 GCA_045647965.1 Eubacteriales bacterium
GCGGTCATCGCGGTACGGATGGTTTCGGTGTCGCGCATTTCGCCGAGGAGAATGACGTCGGGGGCCTGACGGAGACAGGAACGAAGACCGGAGAGATAATCGGTCGTGTCAATGGCGATCTCCCGCTGGCTTACGATGCTCATCGCGTTTTTGTGGAGGTATTCGATCGGATCCTCCAGCGTGATGATGTGGCAATCCCGCGTGTGATTGATACGGTCGATCAGACACGCCTGCGTCGTGGATTTTCCGCTTCCCGCCGTGCCGGTGAACAAAATGAGTCCGCTCGTCACGCGCGAGAGATCCATAACCATTTCGGGAATTTTTAGATCCTTATAGCTTGGTATCGAGAACGAGACGATACGGATGACGGCGGAGAGGGAACCTCTCTGGCGGTACGTGCTGACGCGGAATCGGGCAAGTCCGGGAATGGCGAAGGAAAAATCGTCATCCCCACGCTCATGAAAATGTTCCATATTTCGAGAGGCAAGGGTGTAGAGTCCCACGATCAGCGATTCGGTTTCGGGCGGCAAAAGCATATTCTCACCGATGGGGTGGAGATGTCTGCGAATACGAGCACTTAATTTGCTGCCTGCTACGATAAAAATATCCGAGGCACCGCTCGCTACGGCGAGTTTGAGATATTCGGTAATATCTTGCATCGTTATGATACCTCACGTTTCGTTTCAGTATTGTTGATTTCTCCGTCCCATACGTCGATGGAATCGTCGGGAACCCACTCGGACGAGTAGACGGATTGCCACTGCAAAATGGTGTATTCCGAGCCGTCGAGTTGCACTTTGACGGATAATTCGCGATTATCGGAGATTTTTGTAGAGTAGGAATATACGTTTTCGCTGACCTGTACACCCTCGGGAATGGTTCCACGGCGCAGAGCGGCAAGAATTTCTTCGGCTTCGACTTCGGCGGCGTAGTAGGATGAGACGTGGTCGGCGTTTTTTTGCGAAAGTCTGGCGTCAGCTTCGACTGTGCTGAGGGAAAGGAGCGCAAAGACCGTCAGACAAAGGACGGCGAATATCACCATCAGAGAAGAGCCGCCGATTGGTGGTGTTGTGCCGGAGTTGTGTTTCATTCGCTCACCTCCGTTTGCCAAGCGGTCGGAATCTCAAAAATCACACGGTCTGTTATCGTGGAGAACGTGACGGTGGCACGGCCGAGATTCGGGGTGGTGGCGGAGAGAGTGACGGTGAGACGATAGGCTGCATTGGAGGATGTCTTTTGCAGATCTTTGCCAAAATCCACCACCCACTGGGTGTTTGTGTACGTTCCGCCGTAAGCTTCGGCGCATTTTGCGAGATCCCCCGCAAAGTGTTTGACGAGTTCCGCGGCATTTTGTACTTCCATGACAGCCGTGTCGCGCACTTCGTTTTCCATAGACGTGCGATCCGAAAGATAGAAGGCGCGCAGACAGAGCGCAGAGGCGGCGGCAAACACGAGAAGCATAATGAGCAGTTCAATAAGGGCGAGGGGGGATTTATTTTTCATTGTTAATCCCTCCGTCTCCGTATAGATGGATCGTAAACGCGATCTCTTTCCCGTCAATTTGCAGAGTGACGGTAAGGAGTCCGTTTTCTTTTTTTGCAAACAGAGCGTCCGATTTCAGTAATTTTTCTCCGTCGTCGGGAAGCATTTCGTTCTCGGCATCGGAAAACAGCTCTTTCAGATACCCGTCGTGGCAGTAAATTCGTGTGAGATATTCCACGCCGTCGATGGATTCCCGTAGGGTGATGGCATCGTACCCGTGAAAATCCTCCACGGAAACGGACGAGTCGAGACGGGAGGTCTGTTTCACCTTGACGGAGACATACTGCACGGCGGTTCTTTCCAGATACGACGAGTCGCGTCGTACGGACAGATTGCCGTAGATCCTTGCCCCCGTGAGAAGTACGATGAGTACGGAGGTGGCGAGGACGGCAAAAAGAAGCAGGGGGAGAATGTTTAGTAGCGGATGCTTTACGGATTTGTTCGTCATTTCAGTACCACCACCGTGATATCAGGCATTAGATTTTCTGCAAAAGCGTGATAGAAGACGGCGTATTTTTCCGTGTCGATCTGAACGCCGTAATGTTCCATCAGGTAGGAAAGATCGGGGGGATATACGCCTTCGTTGGCAAAACAGGCAACTGCGGACAGCCGCAGAGTCTCCTCCAATTTGGCGCGGTATTCTTCCGTTTGCCCTGCCTGAAGGTTCGATACGGCAAGGGTGAAGATCACCGCCGCCGCGATCAGACAGAGCGGAAGGGAGAGGGCAGAGAGGAGCCTTCGAATTGAAATTTTCTTTTTCATAATTCCCTCGTCAACCGATGGCGGTCATGATCTCGGTAAGCGGAAGCATAACGGTGAGCAGGATCGCGCCGACGAGAAGGGAGGTGAAGATGACCATAATTGGCTCGACAAGACCGACGAGTCTCTCGAGAGAGTCGATGGCGCTTCGGTTCAGACGATCGGCGATCTCATGGGAAACGTCCTCGGCGTTGCCGCTTGCCGTACCGAGCGCAAGAAGTCTGCATTCGGACGGGGGCAAAAGTCCCGATTCGCGCAGGGCGGCGGCGAGGGATTCCCCGTTTTCGAGAAGGGAAAGGCAGGAATCACACTTCTGTTTCGCTTTTTCGTTGTCGTCAAAGATCTGCGCTGCCGAATATACGGCTTCGTAGGAGGTCATCCCACTGCAGATCGCCATAGAGAGCGCTTCGGCAAAACGAGCATCCGCCATTTTTTTCGCTGTGCCGCGATCGGTTCGGTGCTTGGCGAAAAATCGGAGGAGAGCATTTCGCACGTTTTCGACGGATGAAAAAACGATCAGAAATACTGCCGCCGCTGCCATGATCACGAAGAAAACGGGCAGGATGGCGCCCAGCATTTCGCCAAAATGAAGAAGTCCGCCGGCGATTCCGGTCATTCTTCCGCCGAGCGAGGAGTAGACGTTATTGAAGATCGGGAGAATTTTTGTCAGCAGAACGACGATGACGGTGAGCATCACGCCGAGAAGAATCGACGGATAGAGGAGTGCTCCTCGGAGGTGGTGATCCATTTCGTCTTTTTTGGCGTAGTAGTCGGAGAGGGAACGGAGTGCTTCTTCGCACCGTCCCGTTTTTTCGCCAACCTCGATCATTTTTGAAACGTCGTTCGGGAAAATACCGGATTCCCGCACAGCTTCCGAGAGTGAGGCGCCGTCGTCAATACGGGCGGACATCGCGCGAAAGGTATCCTTCACGGATGAAATATCGGTTTCCTCCGCCAGAAGGGAAAGTGCACTTCCGGCATCTGCTCCGGCGTGAAAGAACATCGACAGTTCCAGACATACCGCGGAGACTTCACTTAGGGATAAGGTTACTTTTTTCATAAAAACTCCGTTAATAATAGACCGCTTGGAATGAAATAAAAAACGAGCCGTTGCTTTGGGCGTCAGGCTCGTTTCGGTTAATGATTAGCAGAACGGTATATCAGTAGAGATACTTTTCGGTGTAATTCTTTCCGTCACCGATATAGTTCATGATATTGCTGCTGCGCTTACCGGAGGAGGCGAAGGTGGGATCCATTCGTTGCCACGACGTACCGTTAAAGAAGATCGCGGCATCGATCCATCCTTCTTCCTCGGACCACACGTTGATCCATGCGTGGTACGCTGTTCCGGCATATCCTACGACGAGCTTGCAGGGAATATTCAGACTGCGGAGCATTCCTGTCATAAGAGCTGCGTAATCAAAGCAGATGCCCTTTTGTTCTTCCAAAACGCTATCAAGAACGGGAAGATAACCGCTTTTTACCGTGGCGGCTTTTTCTTTGTCGTACGTGAGGGTATCGACAACGTAATCGTAGATCACCGCTACCTTATCGAGGGGTTTTTCCAGGTTTTCGGTGAGCTCCACCGCTTTAGCGACGGTGTTCGGTGCGACGGAATAGTCAATGTACTGATTCGGATAGAGGAACGTGCTGAATTCATCCTTCAGCGTAACTGTAAACGAAGTGGAAACGGCGGTGGCGTATTTGGTGCCCGACACGTTGCGATAAACGGCGACGGTGTATTTGCCATTTCCCTCCGAGAGAGGAAATACGTTCCATTTTTCGGGGGATATGTTGTAGGTGTAGGTGCTTTTCGGTCCTTTCACCTGAACCTTGAGACGGACGTCGGTTTTTTCGGTGTACTGAACCATTACGTAACCGTCGGCGGCGTTGGAATAATCGATCGTGGCTTTGGAATTTTTCTTGACTTTTGTTCCCGGAGCTGTTGCGGTGAGAAGCTCGGGAGCCTTGATTTCGACGGCGGGAGCTTCCTCAAGAGCGATGGCTTCATCGAGAATTTCGATTTCTTCCATAACAAATTCTTCGGTGTAAACGGGGGTGTCAGCTGTTTCCGGGGAGACATTGCATCCGGCAAGCATCATAGCTGCAAGGATAATGGCAATGAGACGGCGTACTTTAGTTGGCATATGGTAAACCCTTTCTGAAAATCCGTTATTCGGATAAAAATTAGTTTCGTTAGTTGGTTGTCGAGGGGGTCAGCGAATGTACAAAGAAATCAATGCGGATCGGGGAATGCGGGTATTTTTTCTCAAAAGATTCGATGAACCGTCTGCAGACCATACAACTGTTTTCGTAGTTTGCCTGCGGAAGCATGATCACAAATTGAGAAGCGCTGCAGCGGGAGATTACGTCTCCTTTTCGCAGAGCCGTACACAGATGTTCTTCCAGGTTATCCATCGCGAGTTCAATGCTGCGTTTGGCGAAATTTTGTTTCTGGCGGCTTTGCAGGGTCAGAAGTACGATGTGTATGGCATCCCCACTGCGGGCGAGCATTCTTGCCTTTGCCTGATAGAGCATTTTGAAGAAGTCGTAATCGCAGAGGAGGGCGCCGCGGATCGTGCCGGCTTCGGTGAGTTGTTCGAGCAGAGTTTCGGGGGCGAGTACGTGGGTGTTTACCGTACGGAGTGCCTCGCGGTAAAGAGAACGGCTTTCCTGGTCGGGCATTACGCCGAACGTGGATAGCAGCAGCTTGCTCATATCTTCGTAGACCGTCACGACGTCAGCGCGTTGGTCGAGCGCGAGAAGACAGCGCATCAGATGCCGGTAAAACTCTTCCTCATACGGGTCGATCTGTATGGCGCGTCGGCAGAAGTCGGCGGCTTCCCGGAGTTGTCCTTCTTTTTGAAGAATGGGCATTGCCCGAGAGAGTGCTTCGACGTACAGATTGCGGTAATACGTTTGGATCGGCATGACCCACGTTTCCGATGACTGCATCGAGAGAAAGTCACCGACGTACAAGGAGAGCGCCTTGCTATACCGTGCCGCTTCATTGGCAGATTCGGCGTCGGATGCTTGACGATCGGAGAGGAGTGCTTCAAATTCATCCGTGTCGATGACGGCGGGAATATCGGTATTCCACGAATACCCTCCGTTTTTGTAGAGAAGCATATTGTGTCCGGCTCCCGGGTACAGCGTGTCGAGAAGAGCACGTGCCCTGTGCAGTGCGGTCTTCATTGCGCCGGCGGGATTGTCGCTCTTATCCGAGCTCCAGAGCAGGGACATGAGTTCGTCGGAGGAGACCGTTTTGCCGCGGTGGTATATCAGATAGGCAAGGAGGGCCCAAATACGTTTCGATCGGTTGTTGTCACAACGGATGGATACGTTTTTGTAGGTGAGTGTGAAGGTAGAAAACATTTGAACGTGAAGCACATCGCTATCCACAAAAACCGCCTCCTTTTCCGTTGATAGATGTGTATAATATTACATTATATTTATATATAATACCATATTATATTGTATACGCTCGACACCGATTTGTCAATAGTTTTTGCTATTTTTTAACAGAAAAAACATTGAAAATTCCGCCGACGTAACCTCGTTTTGCCACCGTTTCTCCTCTTGACAATCCGCAGAAATATCGGTATAATGTTAGTGGAAATTTTCGGGATTTTTCTGTGGAAAGGCCGTGAAAAATTCTGGAAAAATTGCGGTACAACACGAAAAACGTGCCGCACGACGTGAAAAGGAGATTGCATCTATGCCAATGCACGCCAGAGATACCATTCTTCTCGTGGATGGTTCTACGGAGATACGAGAGTCTCTCGGAAAGATTTTTGAAGAAAAATACAATATTCTTGAGGCGCGAAACAGCGAACAGGCGCTTTTTCTTGCCCGTCAGAATATGTCCTCGATCGTTTCCGTGATTATCGGTGTGGAACTGCTCGCCAACGATGAGGGTGGTTTTATCGCAGGACTGAAAGAGAGGGAGGAATCCGCGGTCATTCCCGTTATCGCGATCATTCCCGAAAACGATGTGCAGGCGGAATACTGTGCACTGGAGCTCGGCGTGAACGAAACCATTTCGTATCCTTTTTACCATGAGATCGTTGATCGCCGTGTCGGCAATATGATCTCTCTTTACGTAAACAAATGGGAATTGATGCATCTTGTAAAAAAGCAGGAGGAATGGCTGCTCCATTCCAACGAAACGGCAGTGGATGCGCTGATCTCCACCATTGAAAGCCGCAGTATGGAGTCCGCGCAACACATACTCCGTATCCGAAGATTTACACAGATTCTCCTCAACGCTGTCGCACAGAATTGTCCCGAGTATAATCTTGATGAGAAAAAGATCCGTACGATCTCGAATGCGGCATCTCTGCACGATATTGGAAAAATTTCCATTCCCGATGCGATCCTGAATAAACCGGGGCGGCTGACGGAGGAAGAATTTGAAGTTATGAAGACGCATACGACCTCAGGCGGTGCGATTCTTAAAAGAATGGCGGGGATGGGTAACGAGGAATACCTCCGCTATGCGTATAATATTTGCCTCTACCACCACGAACGATGGGATGGAAAAGGATATCCCGATGGACTTGCCGGGGACGATATTCCGATCTGCGCGCAGGCCGTGGGAATTGCCGATGCTTACGACGCGCTGACGACGGAGAGAGTCTATAAAGCGGCGATTTCGCATAAAGATGTGGTCAATATGATCCTCCGCGGAGACTGCGGTACGTTTTCCCCGAAACTTCTTGAGTGCTTCAAGCTTGTGATCAGTGATTTCGCACTTCTTGCGGAAAAATACGCGGACGGAGAGGTGCCGACGTCGGACGATACCGAGGTGCCCCTCGATCCGCCAAGCCGAACGCCCGACCGCGCGGTGCAGTACATGCTGGCGAAATACGAAGTGCTTCTGCATCATATGGGCGCGGCTGTCGTGGAAATTGACTTGGACAGCGATGTGTTCCAGCTCGTGTATAATCCGAACCCCGACCTCATGCTTCTCAATAACGCGGGAAGTCTGGAGGAAGCGGTGAATATGCTTGCGCGGGACGTGATCCATCCCGATGACCGTGAAATGGTGGTGGGACGTTTCCGCGAATATTTGAAGTCGTTCTTCCATACAGGGCTTCGAAAACGGGTTCGCCGATACCGCATACGGGGGGAGCTCGGTACGTATCGATATTATAACGTGACGACACTTCGGATTGCCAATGATGCCAATGAGAGAAAAGCGCTGCTTATATGGCAGCCCGACGAGACCACTCCGGCGACGGATGCGGCGGAGATGGGAGAACGTCTGAATGGAAGAAATACGTTTGGCGGATTTTCTTTCTGCTGTATCAACGACCGATGGCTGACGATGACGGGGGATCTTTCGGAGATTTCCGAGTACCTTGGTTATACCGAAGCGGAATTTTTTGCGGAGCACGAAAACAGACTTTCGTCGCTGATTCCGCAGGGAGAATACGATAGTATATATAAACAAATTACGAAACAGCTGAACGACGGTGTTGACGTGGAAGTAGAGATCCCTCTATACCACAAAAACGGGGGAATTCGTTGGGCGATTATGAAAGCGGTCGTCTCAAACGGAGATCACGGTACGGAAGTCCTCGTTGGTCTGCTGATCGATATTACTGGTTCAAAAATGAGCAACCGTGAATTCCTTGAATACCTCGGTTATCATCGTCTCGTTTTTGAGAGAGCCGGAGATGTACCGTTCCAGTGGAGTATCAAAAACGAGCGGATCGTTATGCTTGGCAAGCATGCAAAGAAATTCTTGAAGAACGAAACTCTCGTGAAGGACGAGATGTGCGAACTCGATGTTGCGCAGTTCCATCCCGACGATATTCCCGTGTTCCGAAAGAAAATGCACGCCCTCACAGCGGGGGATGGATTTACCGAATTCACCATCCGTATTGCCAACAGCGGCAGAAAATACGTGTGGCACCGCGTGCGTGCGGCGGCAAGCTACGACCGCGATGGAAACGTGGTGGCTGTGGTCGGCGTATTTATGGATGTGGACGACAGCGCGAGGAATTTTATGTCTCTCAGTGATAACTCCGAGAGAGACTCGCTGACGAAGCTGCTTAACAAAGAGGCGGCACGCCGTCAGATCGAGATTTGCATCGATACGGCGTCAAACAGTGCCATTTCCGCGATGGTTATCATTGACCTTGATAACTTCAAAAGCGTCAACGACAATTTCGGCCATCTCTTCGGGGATACCCTTTTGATGCGCGTGTCGGCGGAAATTTGCAATCTTTTCCGCGGAACGGACGTTGTGGCGCGCATCGGCGGGGATGAGTTCCTTGTCTATATGAGTAATATTCCCCATCGCTCCCTTGTCGAAAAGAGATGCGGTGCGCTCATTGAAACGATCGGTAAAATTTATGAGGAGCAGCTCGCAGGGGTGGGTTTTGCTTGCTCGGCGGGAATCGCATTCCTTCCCGAACACGGAAATACCTATACGGACCTTTTCAAACGGGCGGACAGCGCGTTGTATCTCGCAAAGAGAATGGGAAAAAACAGGTATTCTGTGTACGATCCCAGTGAGGTCGGACTGGCGATGACGACTACGATGGTAAACCGTCGAATCGACTCGAACGAAGAGATCGGTATGGCGAACAATAGCCTTGCCCGATACGTCTTCCACAGACTGTACGAATCCGGTAATGTATCGGAGACGATCCAATCGATTCTCGAGATCGTCGGACGGCAGATCGAGGTAAGCCGCGTTTATATTTTCGAAAACAACGCAGACAATACCTCCTGCAGCAATACGTTTGAGTGGTGTAACGACGGTGTGGAGCCGCAGATTGATAATTTGCAGAACGTAAGCTACGAAACGGACATTCCCGATTATGAGAAAAATTTCAACGAGTCCGGTATTTTCTACGTTCCCGACGTGTCGGAGCTGCCCCAGCATCTGAGGGATATTCTCGAACCGCAGGGGATCTGCTCGCTTTTGCACTGCGCGATTTGGGATAACGGCCAGTTCCGCGGATACGTAGGGTTTGACGATAACACCGAGATACGCCTCTGGACGAAGGAACAGATCGATATTATCACGTTCCTTGGACAGATGATCTCCGTGTTCCTTCTCAAACAACGCGTACAGGATGAGACAGAAAAGTCCATCGAAGACTTGCGTAACGTTTTGAACAATCAGTACAGCTGGACGTACGTAATCGAACCCGAAACGTTTAAGCTTCAATTCATCAACAAGAGAACGTCAGAAATCGCACCGATGGCGGAAGTGGGCGCAAAGTGTTACGAAGTATTTATGGGAAGAAATACGCCGTGTCCGAACTGTCCGGTCCTTGCCGGCAATCCGAGAGAGGTTATTATCCAAAATCCTCATTTGAAGGTGGATGTGAACGCCGTGGCGAATACCATCCGATGGCGCGGTAAGAATGCGTGGATCGTTATGTGCAGCGAGATCTCTGAGCTGTCCGAGAACGATAACATCGAATAAGTATACGAAAAAGAAAAAGCTGTCGCTGCTCGAAAACGAGAAACGACAGTTTTTTTATGGAATTACCAATATTTTCTGTCAAGGATCCGCATTTGCGCGGCTTCCATCAGATGTTGTTTTTTGATCCTTCCTCCCACGATTCCTTCAACGGTCGAACCGTCCGATTCGAGATCGCAGAGAGTGCGTGCAACTTTCAGAATACGGTCGTAACCTCTGGCGGAGAGATTGGTTTTCTCGAAAAGGCTTGCCATAATTGCCGTACACGCTTCATCGAGTGCACAGAACTCACGGAGCTCGTCGGTCTGCAGATGGGCGTTGGAACGGGTGGCGTAATCCTTGAATCCTGCCTCACGGAATCGTCGGCGTGAGATCTCCCTCGCTTTTTCGACCTTTTCTCGAAGAACAGCGGACGGCTCCGACGGTGCGGTGTTCGAAAGCTCCGTGAAGGAAAGCTCGGGCATCTCCACTTGAATGTCAATTCTGTCAAGCATCGGTCCGCTGATACGGGAGAGATATTTGCGGATTTCGGCGGGGGAACAGGTGCATTTTCCCGAACGACTGCCGTAATACCCGCACACACACGGGTTCATCGCGCACACGAGCATAAAGGACGATTGGTACGTAACCGTAGCGGCGGCACGGGTGATCGTGACTTTTTTGTCTTCGATCGGCTGACGGAGCGCTTCCAGGGAATCCTTGCGGAATTCGGGGAATTCGTCGAGGAAGAGGACTCCGTTGTGCGACAGGGAGATCTCTCCCGGAACGGGAATCTTTCCGCCTCCGACGAGAGCCGCGGTGGAGAGGGTGTGATGCGGGGAGCGGAACGGACGTTCAAGAATGAACGGCTGATCCTCGGTGAGAAGTCCGGCGCACGAGTGGATTTTCGTCGCCTCCAATGCTTCTTCGTAGCTCATTCGCGGGAGGATCGTCGGCAGACGCTTGGCGATCATGGATTTACCGGACCCCGGCGGGCCGATTAAGAGGATATTATGTCCTCCGGCTGCGGCGGCGAGCATCGCTCTTTTGGCGCGGTACTGTCCCTTGATCTGGGAGAAGTCCTCGAGTCCGACGTAATTGCTTTGAATCAGGTACGGGTTTTCATCGGCTGGAGAGAGGAGCTTTTCACCGCTCAGATGATCGACGAGGGCAGAAACGTTCGGTACTCCGTAGAGGGAAATTCCGTCGCGGAGTGCTACCGACGCCTCTTTCAGATTGTCCATCGGTACGAAAATCTCGGTTCTGCCACTGTTTATCGCGGCAAGCGTCATTCCGAGAACACCGCGCACGGGGCGGATACTTCCTGAAAAGGAGATCTCGCCGATAAAGGATTTATCCGACGTATCGCACGAAACGATACCGCAGCTGTTATATATCGCGACGAGGACGGCAAGCTCAATGGCGGTTCCCTCTTTTCTCTTGTCGGCGGGGGCAAGGTTTATGGAGATATCGCACGGTGGAATGGAGAATCCGCTGTTTTCGGAACCGGTGAAAATGCGGTTTTCGGATTCACGGATAGCGGCATCGGGGAGCCCGACGATCTCAAATTGCGAGAGCCCCCGTTTGGCACTGCATTCGACGGTGATCTCGTATCCGTCCGCGCCGAACGTGGCGGCAGAGTAGGTGACAGAGAGCATTTTTTTATCCTCGTTTCACTTGCTTTTTTCTTTATTTTAGCACATTTTCCCCTTGTTTTCAATGATTTCTGCGGGATTTACGGGGGCAAAACGGCAGAAAAACGGATTGTTCGGATAATGTGTACAAAAATGATGATAAAATATAGTGAAAATGCACCATTGACAAAAACGGTTTTGTGTGGTAATATATTATTACTTTAATGTGCTAAAGCACAAAACGCCTTGTGTGGCAAACCGCGCGGGGCGCAAAGATTTTTTATAAAACGTTTTGGAGGCAAAACATGAAAAAGATCATTGCAATTCTTCTCGCAGCGCTTATGCTCTGCTCCACCGCTATGGTGTTTACATCCTGCTCTAAGGATGACGAGTTTGTTATCGGTATCACATACTTCGAACCGATGAACTATTTCGACGATGAAGGTAAGCTCGTTGGTTTTGAAACCGAATTTGCAGAAGCTGTTTGCAAGAAGCTCGGCTACACACCCAAGTTCACCGAAATCGTATGGGATTCCAAGGAAACCGAACTCAACGCAGGCAACATCGACTGCATCTGGAACGGTATGACCATTAACGACGAAAGAAAAGCAAATATGGGCATTTCCGATCCTTACATGGAAAACAAGCAGGTTCTCGTTGTTAAGGCTGAAAACGCTGAAAAGTACTCCACAGCAGCAGGCCTCAAGAATGCGGCTCTCTGCGCTGAAATCGAATCCGCAGGTGAAGAAGTTATTAGTACAGCCGCTGTATTTGCAGACGCTAAGTACACAGCTGTTGACTCCATGGCAAAAGCAATCATGGAAGTTGCAGCAGGCACATCCGACGGATGCGTGATCGACTACGTAACCTCCATCGGTATGATCGGTGAAGGCACTGACTACGCAGATCTCGTTGTTATCGAAGGCGGCGAATTCGAATTCGGTCTTGAATACTACGGTATCGCATTCCGTAAGGGCGACACAGATCTTCTTGATAAGTTCAACAAGGCGATCGACGAACTCATGGCAGATGGCACAATCGACGCAATCGCAAAGAAGTACAAGCTCGAAGACCGTCTCGTAAAGTAATTTAAGTAGAGGATCATAACGAAAAAATAGCAGAGGAGCTGCGGATCTTTCGCGGCTCCTTTGTCGGATTTTTTAACAAAAATACAGTTTCAAAAAGGGAGATTGCCCTATGTCGCTCGGACAGGTTACTCTGGATCTACTCACATATTTTGGAAAGAACTGCTTGATTTTTGCGCTGACTCTTCTCGGCGCGATCCCGCTCGGGTTACTCATCACCTTTGGTTCTATGTCCAAATTCCGCCCGATCAAATATATCGTAAAGACGTTCGTTTGGATCATCCGCGGAACTCCTCTGATGCTTCAGCTTTTCGTTGTTATGTACGTGCCCGGACTCGTATTCAATATGCCGTTCCGTTCTCGTCTTACCGCCGTTCTCATCGCGTTTATTATCAACTACGCGGCGTATTTTTCGGAGATCTACCGTGGCGGTATTGAGTCGATCTCGAGGGGGCAGTACGAAGCGGGTCAGGTTCTCGGTATGACGAAAACGCAGATTTTCTTCAAAATCGTGCTGTTTCAGGTCGTCAAGCGCATCGTTCCTCCGATGGGTAACGAAATCATCACTCTGATCAAGGATACGTCCCTTGCCAGAGTTATCAACTACGCCGAGATTATTCAGGCTGCCAATCGTTACGGCGCGAACGGATTTATTTGGCCGCTGTTCTATACCGGCGTGTTCTTCCTCGTGATGGTCGGAATCCTCACGATCATCTTCGGTAAGGTCGAGAAAAAACTCGATTATTACAAGGGATAATGAGTAAAAATACATATTGAACTGAGGTTTCCTATGACTGAACATACGCTTGAAGTTAAGAATATAAAGAAAAGCTTCGGAGATAACGAGGTTTTGCGTGGGATCGATTTTACGCTGGACTGCGGCGAGGTACTCGTTATCATCGGCTCGTCGGGAAGCGGAAAAACGACACTGCTTCGTTGTCTGAACTTCCTCGAAGAAGCCGATTCCGGTACGATCGCTGTCAACGGAAAAGTGATCTACGAAGCCGGCGCGAAAATGTCGGAGAGCGAGATTCGCAAAAACCGTCTGCATTTCGGGCTCGTTTTCCAGTCGTTCAACCTGTTCCCGCAGTATAACGTGCTGAGAAATGTGACGCTGGCACCGGAGCTGTTGGAGCTTGAGCAGTTGAAGGCGGCGTGCAAAGCGGATAAATATCGCTCGTTCAAAACGGAAAAGCGTCAACTTTGCCGTGAGATCGAAGAACGCGCTACGGAACTGATCAAAACCGTTGGTCTGGAAGCGAAAATGAAGAGTTACCCGTGTGAGTTATCCGGCGGACAGTGCCAGAGAGTGGCGATTGCCAGAGCGCTTGCGATGAAGCCGGACATTCTGTGCTTTGACGAGCCGACGTCTGCCCTTGACCCTGAGCTGACGGGAGAGGTGCTTCGGGCGATCCGCGAACTCAAGAACGACAACCGTACGATGATCGTCGTTACGCACGAAATGGAATTTGCCCGCGGCGTCGGAGACAAGATCATCTATATGGCGGACGGAAAGATCGAAGAAATGGGAACTCCCGACGAAGTATTCGACAACCCGAAGTCCGAAAAGACAAAGGCGTTCCTCTCAAAATCGAGCATCAAGGCTTGATGGAGCGCGGATTTTATACTACAGTAAAAAATGGCAGTACCGGATGGTGCGTACTCTAAAGGACAGTTTTTAAATCTAATAGAATACGTTACCTACCGACAGGAAGAAGGCAGAGAATGTTTTACGTTCTCTGTCTTCTTTATCTTGACAAGTACTGCATTTGTAGAAACAAATACTTTGTGTAGACTAATTCACAAATTTTTGATATAATATTTTCAATAATCTTGTCAGCAAATCAAAAAATGCCACACTATATGAGTGAAAGGAGGCGAGAAAATGCAAGAAACGAACGAAATGCGTGATCGGCTGGTGGGTGAATTTACCGAAAACTATATGGAAAAGCTGTTTTATTTCTGCTTGAAGAAGACAGGAAACAATGTTGAAGCTGAAGATTTGACGCAAGATATTGCGCTTCAGATCATCACAGCTTTGAACAAAGGCGCAATTCCGACGAGTTTTTCGGCGTGGGCATGGCAGATCGCGCGTAACCGTTATTCCGTATGGGCAAAAGAAAAGCATAGTCGAAATGAGTCGGTAACCGGTTCCGATATCAGTGATTATGAGATCGAGGACGAGAGCGAAAATATCCTTGATGAAATGATACATACAGAAGAGATGGCTCTGCTTCGGCGGGAGCTGGCGTTCATTAAGAGCGATTATCGTAACATTGTCGTTGCCTACTACATAGAGAACAAGAGCGTTCGTGATATTGCTTCGTCGCTTTCTATTTCGATAAGCTCGGTTCAGCAAAGGCTTCATCGCGCAAGAATCATCTTGAAGGAAGGTATGAATATGGCAAGAGAATTTGGAAAAAGAAGTTATACGCCTGAGGAAATCACATATTCGAATATATGCACAGCCCCAGGTGAGCTTGGCCAACCTTGGACACTCATGGATCCCAAGCTAAATCAGAATATCTTTCTCGCGTGTTATGATAACCCTATGACAGCCGAAGAACTTGCATTTGAGGTGGGCGTTGCTTTACCGTATATTGAGGATACGGTAAAGCATTTGACGGAACAAACATTACTCATCAAAAAAAACGAAAAATATGAAACGAAATTTCCTATTATCAGTCGGGATGCATTGCAAAAAATACATTGTTACTATGAAGGTGTTATTCCGCAATTGATTACACTTTTAACAGATAATATTGACAGATTGATGGAGCAGTATAAAGAAGCAGGACTTTGTTATTATGGCCCATATCAGAGCTATGAAGAAGCAAAATGGATGCTTCTTCCTGACTTTTACAAAGGCTTGTATTCGCTATGCAGCAATTCGCCAAAAACAAAACTTGGCAATACCCAAAGACCAAACAGAGGTGCTTGGGACGTTGTTGGTTTTGAAAAAATCGATTTTTCTCCGGATGTTGTTGGGTTCCACTGTCAATACGACGGGTTTGTTCATTATCGCTTTGGGTATTGCGGAATACAAAACAGAACGCCAGGCAATCTCTCTAAAGAGGAGGCACACGAATTACGTCTAATGGTGGATAAGAAAAAATCCGAGAATAATTCGGTTTCTGAAAAACTTGTTGAATATGGATATGCTTATAAAAAAGAAAATATGTTTATTCCAAATGTAGTGGTTGTAAAAGAAAGTACCAATAAAGCGTTCTTAAAATTCTTTGAAAAGAAAAAATTCAGTGCACAATTTATGGAACACGCCAATGTACGCAAAAAGTTACACGAAGATATCTTGGAAACAATTGAGAGAAGCAACTGCATCATTCGTGAAATTCTCTGTTCAGATCTTCCCAAGTGTATCTGCAGTGATGAGAAAATGGTTGACGCGTTGCTTGAATCTCTATGCACAACAAGCCATACTCTCGGATACATTGTTAAATATGCACTGGCAAGAGGTTGGCTGAAATATGATGAAAATACATCACCTGCTATTGGCGCATATTTCTATATGCCATAAATATTGTAACAAAAGTACCGCCGAGGGTAACCGTTTGGTCGCTCTCGGCGGTTAATTGTTTAATTTTTTCTGTTCTTTAGTGTCGTACCGGATGGCGGTGCTGCTTTTTTTGTGGTAAAAAACGCGGCCTTTTTCGAATCATCCCAAGGTCTGCCAACGCTTTGTCGGATATAGATGTAGTTTTTTTCGCATATCTGCAGCAAAAATACGCAAAAGTTTTAATATTTTTTTGGTTTTGTGTGGATTCTTCGATGAAAATATGCTATAATAAATAAAATAGGGATACTTTGTGAAAAAGATGAAGATAAAACTTCCCACGGAATATCATTATAGATGAAACGAAAGGGTTGCAAATGGCTAAGGGTACGAAACAAAATAACGATTTGCGCAGTGTGCATAAAGAAACAGCCGCAACTTTTGTGATCGGCGGTATCGTTTGTATGGCTGCGTTTACCGCGGCATCCACTTTGCAAACGAAGATCCCACCCCTCGTTTGCGGCATATTTTTGATGGTGCTCTATCTGTCTGCCTGTGCGGCGGTGTATTACTACGTTGAGCACGGTAGACGGATCAAATCCCGTGCAGAAACCCTTACTCCCGTTATGGGACGAATCATGTTCGATACCGTTGTTAAAATGAACACGCCCGTGTTTATCTGTGATTCCTCCCAGCGTATCATTTGGTACAATAACGCAACGGAAGCGCTGCAGTCCAAAAAGAATAAGCTGTATGGGGAATATGTTTGGGATATTTTCGGTGTGACGGTGGACGAGATCCGAAACGACCGCAGCGAAGCGGGCTACCATATGACGTGCGAGGGACGTTCGTTCCTTGCGAAATACAACCACATCAAAACGGATGACGACGATTTTTCGCTGATCGTGGCGTCGGAGACGACGGAGATCGAAGCAATGGCAACAAAAATGGCAGGCGACGAGCTTGTTGTTTGCTATATCATCATCGATAACCTCAACGAAATGATGCAGTACGACAGCGAGCAATACCGTCCCGCTGCCGCCCGTATCGACGAGATCATCGGCGACTGGGCGAATGAGTACGGTGGAATCCTGAAGGAATACGACAGAAACAAGTACCTCTTCATCACGGAAGCAAGGGTGCTCGACGAGCTTGTCGTGCAGAAATTCGATATTCTTGACCGCGTTCGTGCTGTCCGAGTGGGGGATACCAACCTCCCGCTTACGATATCCATGGGGGTATCGAGTATTCACGGCTCGTACGAAGAGAAAGAAAAAGCGGCACATGCGGCACTCGATATGGCGCTTCAGCGAGGCGGTGACCAGGCGGGCGTAAAGGGCGACGGCTCGATCGAGTTCTACGGCGGTATCACGAAAGGGGTACAGAAGAGAACGAACGTCCGAGCAAGAGTCGTTTCGAACGAACTGATGTCGGCGATCAAAAAAGCGTCGAACGTGCTCATTATGGGGCATAAATTTGCCGATTTTGACTCATTTGGCTCCTGCGTGGGACTGGCGCGGATCGCGATGTACTGCGGCGCCAGGGTCAATGTTGTCATCAATACGGCGGATCGCAATCTTCTCGGATGCCGTACCATGCTGGAACCCGAGAAAGATTTCATCGGTATCTTCATTGATGCGACGACGGCACTCGATCTTTTGGAAACGGAGACTCTCGTAATCGTAGCAGACGTCAACAATCTGAAAATCACGGAGGAGCCGGAGCTTGCTTACCGGACGGAAAGACTTGCGATCGTTGACCACCATCGTAAAATGAACGAGTTTGACGTTGAGCCGAGTATCGAGTATATCGAACCGTCCGCGTCGTCCACATGTGAGCTTGTGGCAGAAATGCTCGAGCAGGTGCTCCCGAGGGATGATCTTTCGGCGGCAGAATCGAACGTGATGCTCGCCGGTATTACGCTCGACACGAAGCAGTTTACGAAAAACACCGGTACGAGAACGTTCTCCGCGGCGATGTACCTCAGAGACAGAGGCGCAAGTCCGGCAGACGTGCAGAATTTGTTCCGCGAAAGCTTTGATGACTATATGCGTGAGGCAAAATTCAGACAAAACGTGGAGATCTACCACAGAATTTGCGCGATTACGGTGGTGAGTGATTCGGCAGCGGGTCCCTCTGATCGCATTATCGCCGCAAAAGCTGCGGATAATCTTCTTCGCGTGGACGGTATTTCCGTATCCTTTGCGATCATCAAAATTGGAGATACCGTGCATATTTCCGCAAGATCTCTCGGTACGGTGAACGTTCAGCTCATCGTAGAAGAACTTGGCGGCGGCGGACATTTTGATTCCGCAGGTGCTCAATTCGAGGAAAAAACCGTGGAAGAGGTCATCGCTCTTCTCAAAGAAACCATAGACAAGCATATATAAGCATAATTTAAGGAGAAAAATATGAAAGTAGTATTATTGCAGGATGTAAAGGGACAGGGTAAAAAGGACGAACTCATCAACGTATCCGACGGATACGCAAGAAACTTCCTTTTCCCGAAAAAACTCGCGGTAGAAGCAGATGCGAAGATCCTGAACGATATAAAAAACAAAGAGGCATCCCGCCTTCATAAGATCGAGCTTGAAAAGCAGGCGGCTCGCGAGACAGCGGCAGAACTTCAGAAGGTCGTCGTAAAGATCGCGGTTCAGCCCGGCAATGCGGGGGATGGAAGAATGTATGGTTCCGTTACCACGATGGATATCAGCAATGCACTGGAAACTCAGCACGGCATTAAGATCGACAAGAGAAAGATCGTTCTGAACGAAAACATCAAGTCGTATGGCTCATACACCGCTGACGTAAAGCTGTATCCCGAAATTGTCGGAAAAATCAACATCGTTGTTGTTTCGGCCTAATGGAATCTTAATTTCGCGAAAGGAGGCGAACCGATTTGAACGCAGAACTTGACCGCCGTATGCCGTTTTCTCTGGATGCGGAGCAGTCGCTGCTTGGGTCCATACTGATCGATCCGGCGTGTATGGATGATATTGCGGCGATCATCACGGCAGATGATTTCTATATGCCGGAGCACGGGGAGATCTACCGTGCGATGCAGTCGATGTATATGAAAAATAAAAACATCGACCCGGTCACTTTGATTGAAGAATTGGTTCAAAGCGGAACGTACGACGAAGCGGGCGGCAGAGAGTACCTGAAGCTCGTGGCAAACGCCGTTCCGACTGCGGTCAATGCACGGGATTACGCAAATATCATCGCGGACAAAGCCGTACTGCGCGAACTGATCGAAGCAGGAGAAAAAATCACGGAGGCCGCTTATGCCGGGGACGACTCGGCGGAAAATCTTGTGGAATTTGCGGAATCCATCGTCTTCCGTATCGCGGAGAAGAAAGAAAATAAAAGTTTTGTACATATTCGCGAAGCGCTGATCCAGGTGTACGACCGACTTACAAAGCTCGCACAGAATCCCGATGCCCTGCGAGGTACTCCGACGGGATTCACGGCGCTTGATAATGTCATCGTCGGTATGGGAAACTCGGACCTTGTGCTCATCGGCGCTCGTCCCGGTATGGGAAAAACGAGTTTTGCGATGAATATCGCGACGGCGGCTGCCGAAAAAACCAAAAAGGCCGTGTGCGTATTCAACCTCGAAATGTCCGCAGAACAGCTTGCCAACCGTATGCTGTCGAGTGAGGCGCAGGTGGACAGCTTTAAAATGCGTTCGGGAAACCTCGAAAAAGAGGATTGGAATGCGATCGCGCACGTGTCGGCAAGACTTTCCGAAACGGAGATTTTGATCGACGATACACCCGGTATCACCGTTACCGCGATGAAATCCAAGCTTCGCCGTGTGAAAAATCTCGGTCTTGTAGTGATCGACTATCTGCAGCTTATGCAGGGGGATCACCGCAACGACAACCGTGTGCAGGAAGTTGCGGATATATCGCGCGGACTGAAGCTCCTTGCCAAGGAACTGAACGTGCCGATCGTTACCTGTGCACAGCTTTCCCGTGGTCCGGAAAACAGACCCGACAAAAGACCGATGCTGTCCGACCTTCGTGACTCCGGTGCGATCGAGCAGGACGCGGATATCGTTTTGTTCCTCTATCGAGACGAATATTATAAAGAAGAATCGGTGGATCGTTCGGTGGCGGAAGTCATCGTTGCGAAAAACCGCCACGGCTCACTGGAAAAAGTAAAACTTGGCTGGATTGGACGTTACACCAAGTTTACGAATCTCGCCGCGGAAGATATTCAGGAACAGTAATGGAGCGAATATGCAATTTTTGCCAAGTATTACCTCTCCCACAGATATAAAATCTCTTGAGGAATCGGAGATTCTCACTCTGGCTGGGGAGATACGTGAAACAATCATAAATACCGTATCAAAAAACGGAGGGCACCTTGCGTCGAATCTCGGAATAGTAGAGACGACGCTTGCCTTGCACCGCGTATTTGAATGCCCGATGGACAAAATTCTTTTTGACGTTGGGCATCAATGTTATGCGCACAAATTACTGACGGGACGGTACGCACGCTTTGGGGAGCTGCGGCAGTTTGGCGGTCTTTCCGGTTTTACGAATCGTGACGAAAGCGAGTACGATACCGTGACGGCAGGACACAGCGGCACAGCACTCTCGACGGCAATCGGAATTGCAGAAGCAAACCGCCTCTCGAATACTGGGAATTGGACGGTGGCTGTGGTAGGAGATGGCTCGTTCACGAACGGTATGGTGTACGAGGCGCTGAATCAGCTTTCCGAGAAAAAACTTCGCCTTGTGATCGTGCTCAATGACAACGAAATGTCCATTTCGAAAAATGTGGGCGGACTTTCGGCGTACCTTTCGATGATACGGACGAGTGAAGGGTATTTTTCTTTTAAAATGAAAACGAAGCGGCTGTTTTCGCGCGTT
>JAZRNC010000159.1:0-7937 GCA_045647965.1 Eubacteriales bacterium
TGCATATCCGAGAACGAAATGATATCCATCGTATCCTTCCGCTTCTCCGAGAGAAACGTCGGTCAAATATTTCCCATCAAATTTCAAGTACAGCCGATAGAGTACGTCGTCCTCCTCCGGTACTTCTTCATTCATCGGTAAAGCGTAGAGATACCTTGCTCCATACCGTGCATCTTCTTCGATGAGAGTTTTAAAGAACTCCGCACCGTCGTCCAGCACCACGGACATAAGCCGTTTTTTTGCTTCCTCTGCCACAAACCGAACACACTCAAAGAATGCCTCCGACAGCGGTGCCATACCCATCTTCTCCCACTGCGGACGAATAACAAAACCGTCCACCCCATGGCGATGAAAATCCTTGATCTCCCGAAGAAGCTCTTCCTTGTCCGGCGTGTCGTTCCAAATCCAAATCGGCAGGGGCGAGAAGGATCCTGCGGGATTTTTCCATATATTTTTCAAAATATCAATCATGTTCGTATTCCTTTTTCATTGTATCAATGTATGTTATCTCAATTATACACCTTTAGCCGTAAAAATTCAATACTCCACCAAAACTAAAAAAGAGCCGTCTGGCGAAAAAGAACACCCATTCCCGCGTAAAATTTACAAATGAACCTTGAATTCTGCCGACAAATGCGGTATGATTTATGTGGGTTCTTTATGGACAACGTATGATTTCTGCAAAATTACGACACTTGAAAAGGAGCTTTGTGATGGAACTCTCCGCAAAAAAATCAAACAAACTGTTTTTTATTTTGACTGCCATCCTTTTGATATTACTCTCTGTCGGAGGCCGTGCTCTCTCCCACCTTTACAGCGTAGTAAAGG
Source organism: Eubacteriales bacterium (assembly GCA_045647965.1). Lineage (GTDB taxonomy): Bacteria > Bacillota > Clostridia > Oscillospirales > CAG-272 > UMGS1696. The sequence continues at coordinate 829 of JAZRNC010000159.1, forward strand.
CGGACATTACCTACTCGATCTACATCGTCTATCTGATGACGTTTCTCTCTGAAGTTACGATGAGTCTGCGTATTTGCCTGTCGTTTGCCGCCACCTCTTGCGCGGTGTATTCCCTGAACGCAAGCGGCGTCATCCTCACGGTACTTCTTGCACTCGGCGCATCCCTCTTCGATTTCGCAGGATGGTACTTCATCGCCTCCGTGACGAATTTGCTCTCTCAGGCACCTCTCGCCACATCCATTCTTCTCACGAATCAGCTCCTCATCATCCTTTATGAGTTTGTATTCATTCTTCTCTCTCTGCTTCTCTCGAAGCTCCTTCACATGAAATACCGTTCTCTTACCGTAGAGAAAATGAAGAAGAAATATTCTGCGTTCCGTGCGGCGGCAGCGAGTATTCTTTTAATGCTGACCTCACAGCTCGGTATAGGACTTTACAATCTCTTTGATTCCATCTTCCACTATCAGGATTTCACCGCGGCAAGTATTCCCTCCACCGTCGGCTCATTTCTTTATATGATACTCGTTTACGGAGTGATTCCGCTTGCCACCGCAGGAATATTCGTGAAAATCTACGCCAAAAAACGCGGTTTTTAGGGAAAACGCAATTATTTTTTGCATTTCTATTGAAAAATCCACCGATTTGTGATACTATATCCTAAGTTATGTTTTTGAATAATTAAATGTTAAGGAAGAATACTATGAAAAGACTCCTCTCACTGACTCTTTCCGCAATGTTCATTCTTATGACGTTTGCCTCATGTAACACGGGAGATATCCTAAATTCGCATTATCAATACGATCTTGCGGACTACATCACCCTCCCCGAATACAAAGGGCTTGACGCGAAAGCAGACGCCGCCGTCGTAACGGATGAAGAGGTTGAGTTGATGATTCTCTCTACCCGTTCTTACCACGCAAAAAAACGCGTGATCGATGCTCCTGCCGCACGCGGACATTACGTGACCGTCCATTATGACGGAACCGTAAACGGCGAATCCTTTGGCGGCAGTTCTGCCGAAAATCTTGAATTCATGCTTGGTGCCGAGAGCACGTTTAAAGAAATCGAATCCGCCCTCATCGGTCTCAAAGCGGGGGACTCCGTCACGGTAAGTCTCACCCTCCCCGCAGAGTATGACGAAGATCCCGCCGTCGCCGGTATGATTGCAAGATTTGAAGTCCATCTGCACGAAGTAAAAGAGCAGGTTCTCCCCGAATATTCCGAAGATTTCGTTCGCGCATACCTCGGCTACAAATCCATCGCGGAATTTGAAGAAAGCATTCGCGCCGACATGCTCGAGAAAAAGACTAAAGCACAGAGAAACGCTATCCTTTCCCAGACCTGGAACGCCATTCTTGAAAATACGGAAGTAAAATCTTATCCCGAAAAAGAATATAACGAATACTATGGCGAAATGGTGGACGTTAACAAAGCATACGCCGAAGCAAGCGGCGTGAATTTTGGCGTGTACGTGCAGATCAACTACCAGAAAACCGAAGAGGAATTCTACCAATACGCCGATGAAATGGTAAAGGATCTTATCAAGGAAGAAATGGTCGTTTACGCCATCGCAAGAGCAGAAGGTATCGAGCTCACGGACGACGAATACACACGCCGCGCGACCGAATACGCCACCGAGCTCTACGATTACGAATCGCTGAAAGATTTTGAAGAAGACTACGACATAAACGTGATCCGTCAAGCCATCCTTGCCGACATCGTACGTGATTTCGTTGTTGACAACGCAAACGTGACGATCTCCGAGTGAGAACAATCTCACTATCAAGCCATAAAACAACCATCTCACTCCCGAGAGTTTCCCTTTCGTGAAATTCCGCAAGGTTTTTCCACAGTTGTCCGAGAATACTCTCCAGTCTAAACCGTAAGACAACCGTCTCACTCCCACGGTTAACAACACAACCAAAAATAAAATTCTCCGCAGGCTCAAGAATACGTCTCCGCGGAGAATTTCTACTATAATCTATAGGGCTCTAAAAAACGAGTCTCCTCAAAGGAGGGTACTATGAATTTTTTTGAAACAGCACATCCCGCAAGCGTCGGACTAAACGAAACGTTGGAAACTGTCGTCGATCAAACAGTACAAAATGATATTGCCGCCGGAGAGATCGTCGGTGCAGCTGTTGGAATCTTCTGTCAGGGCAAATGCGTTTACAAAAAGAATCACGGTTATGCAAACACAGAACCTAAAATTCCGCTTCGGGACGATCATCTTTTTCGTATGGCATCGATGACGAAACCGATTACCGCCGTCTGTATTTTGAAGCAGCTGGATGAGGGAAAGCTCTCCCTCGACGATCCGGCAGGCAAATTCATTCCAAAGCTTATGCATATGAATGTGATCGATATCGACGACGAAGGAAATACGCTCGGTATCCATCCCGCCAAGCGTCCGTTCACTATTCGAGATCTTCTGTCTCATTCTTCCGGTATCCAATCGGGAGGGGATTTTGGAGAAAAACTGAACTGTAACACCGATCTCCCCGATGGTTGCGTGCTGGGGGACAAAATGGATGATTGGGCAGCCTCCTATCTTGCATTTGAACCGGGTTCCCGCGCCAAATACAGTTGGCTTGTCGGATTTGACATTCTCGCGCATATTGTCGAGTTGACCTCCGATATGCCATACGCGGATTTTGCCGAAAAATACGTGTTCCGTCCGCTTGGTATGACAGATACCGTTTTCCGTCCAAGCGAGGAACAGTGGCAGCGCGTCGTTACGATGCATGCAAAAAAATCCGCGGGGGTATGTGAACCGGTTCCTATCTTCGAACGTCTTATCTGCGTTGGTCCGCCCTCCTATCACAGCGGCGCGGCAGGTGTCGTCTCCTCGCTGAACGATTACAGCCGTTTTGCCCATATGCTCTGTTCCGACGGAGTGAGCGGCGGAGTACGTATTTTGAAATCCTCTACCGTTCAGGAAATGCGCTCTCGTCAATTACCGCGCGGAACCCGCGGAACGGATGACACTTTAACGTGGGGACTCGGAGTACGTGTGGCGCTTGCGGATTTCGGCACAAGACAATTTTGGACGGCGGGCACATTCAGTTGGTCGGGCTCGTTCGGAACGCATTTTTGGTGTGATCCCACCCGTCAATTGTTCGCCGTATTTTGCAGTAACACAACAACCTCCGCAGGTGCGGATGCCGTCACCGCCCGTCATATCGAAAAGGCGGTTCTTGACTGTATGGGCAATCTGAAATAATTGATCTGATCTTCACGTATTACACGCAAAAAAGATACGATTCGGTCTTACCGTTTCGTATCTTTTTATTTTTGTTTTATCTATCGTTCGATCATTCCGCGCCGAACAATCGCGTGTAAATATCGGACATTTCCCCACGTGAGATCACATAAGGACTGTTCGCATAGTTACCGGCACCTGCCACTCTGTCGATGAGCTCTTCACGCTCACAGGCGTCAATCGCAAGCTTCACACCGCTCATCGCAGGAATGCGCTCCATCATCTCATCGATAGTCACACCGAGATGAGCTGCAAGTGCGGTCAGTCTGCGTCCGCCTTCCTCGGTCAGCATATTATACTTAATGAACGCGCCCTCGAAAACAGCGCACGCTCTGCCATGCGGAATTCCTCTCGTCAGCGTAAGGCTGTAACCGAGCGGATGCGGGAAGCCCGTTCCCGTATGGTCGATCGCCACGCCAGCCGCCGTTGCCGCATACATAAGGCGTTCCCGCTGCTTGGCGGAATACTCGCATCCTGCCTCCGAATCCGCCCCCATAAAGAGCACGTCCCAAATTTCCCGCGCCGCAAAAAGTGCCGCCTCTGAGGACACTTCGTTCGCTTTCGGAGAAAGATAGGATTCCATCGCGTGAGCAAGAGCGTCAAGCGCCGTGGAAACGGTATAGTCCGCGTTCAGCGTTTCGGTGTATTTCGGGCATACAAGTGAATACTTGGCGTAAGAATCCGCCGATTTGTACGTCATTTTTTTGCGTCCGTTATCGATCGTGAGCACGGAGTAACGGCACGCTTCGCTTCCCGTTCCTGCCGTCGTCGGAATCGCAATCAACGGAAGAGCGGCATTTACGCGAATCGCATCGTCAAAAATGTCCATTACGTCACACTGCGGGTTCGTTGCGTACGCCGCAATTGCCTTTGCTGCGTCAATTGCAGAACCGCCGCCGATGGCAATCACAAAATCGCACTTTTCCGCTCTGGCAAGCTCGCCACCCTCACGGCAAAGAGGAGCCGGGGGATTTTCGGGAATTACGTTAAATCTCACGAACGTACAGCCGCAGGATTCAAGGGCATCCGCCACGTCCGTCATCGCACCGCAGGCATCCGCCGAGCGTTTTCCGCTTACCACAAGCGCGCGTTTCCCAAGATTTGCAAACAGTCGGCTGTTTGCACGAACGACATCCCAGCCGCAAAGAATCTCTACAGGTTTATGGAGAGTAAAGTCCATGGGAACCTCCTATATCAGTAAAATTGAAATCCGTATCGGTATTACATATCATTTTTAGTGTACCATATTTTCGCAAACAATCGCAATGGTTAATTTGTTGATTTTAGTGAGCGAAACGCGGAGATTGTTGGCAAAATCCACAAACGATGCCACCATCGGCTATCTTTTTGTAAAGGCTACACAATAATGGATAAATAAAAAATATTTATAGTTGTTTTTTTTATAAGCAATTGACATCTTTAGTATATTATGTTATCATACTTTTAACAATGCCTCTTTGCTTATTCTTTAAAGGAAAGGAAATCGAATATGGAAAAGAAAACAAAACTCTCCTCCGGTGCCGATGAGCAAACCCCATCGCTGGCACAATATTTTTCTTGGATCAACAGTACAAACGAAGGCTCCACAGAAGAACAAACACTCAAAAATATTGAATATTTCAAATGGCTGCGTGACACGTACGGTATGCAGCTTGACATCTACGCGTGGGATGCCGGCAACCTCGACGGTGCCAGAGAAACCTATGAGCATCCCGACGAATCTCCGAAGCTGAAGGCGCAATATCCCAACGGCTACAAGCCTCTTGCCGACGCCGCCGCAGATATCGGATGCCGACTCGGTGTGTGGGCAGGCGCGGACGGATTCGGTAACACTCCCGAAGAGGAAAAGAAGCGCCGCGAGCTGATCGTCAGCCTTTGCCGCGATCTCGGATTCGGTCTGTTTAAATTTGATACAGTATGCGGCACTCTGCGTCCTGAAAAACGTAGGGTGTTCAAGGAAATGATCGATGAATGTCGTCGCTATGTTCCGGGTCTCATCGTGCTAAACCATCGAAACAAACTGGAAGAAGCGGAAATATGCGCCACCACCTTCCTTCTTGGCGGTCATGAAACTTATTCAGACATCTTTCAGTTCAACATCAATCCGGCGTCCCACCACAGAGCATGCGCTCTAAAGAGAGATCTCGTGCCCGATATGCTCCGACTCACCGAAGACCACGGTGTCTGCCTCTCCTCGTGCATGGAATATTTCGAAGATGAGATGATCATTCAAGCATTTGCCCGCTGCCTCATCCTCGCCCCAGAGATCTACGGAAACCCGTGGCTCCTGCGTGATGACGAACAGGCACGCCTTGCCCGTATTTACAACCTTCACCGCAAATACCGCGATATTCTCGTAAACGGTGCAACTCTACCCGAATCCTACGGTAAAAACGCCGTTACCCGAGGGGATGGATCCACCCGTCTCATCGTGCTTAACAATCATTCGTGGGAAAAGAGCAACGTAACTCTCTCGCTCTCCGATGAAATCGGTCTTGAAGGAGAGGGCAAGCGTTTTGTTGTAAAAGCTCTCCATCCCTATGAATTATACGTTGGCACGTACGGCTGGGGCGACACCGTTTCCGTTTCCGTGGAAGCGTTCCGTGCGGCACTCATTCTCGTACAGGAAGAAGAAAAATTCCTCGCGGAAGATTTCGTTCTCACAAACTGTGAATACGAAATCTTGTATGGTCCGAACGCCGTCCCGAAAAAAGCCCTGATCTTCCGCGGCAACGGAGAGATCAGCTCAATTGGCAATCGGTCCGTCGCTGATTTTGCACCGCCGACAGACAATACGGTAAAATCTCCCGTAAAGCTCGGTACTCTGACCGATTGTGATCTTCCCGAAAATGCAGAACAATTATATGAAGCCGCCGCCTTTATGGTTGACTGTGACTGTTTCGAAGCACAGGCCAGAAAACGAGCAGGGGAAACTGCTATCCCAGCCGTCCAAAATGCGCGTGATGCCTTCTTCAATCAGAAAACATATATATACCGCGGTCCGGAGGCTGCGGCTATGTTTGACCAAAATCCTGACACATACTTTGATGCTCAATCAAAATTCTTCGAAGTTCGTCTGGATGGCGGCTGTCTGCGCGTCGACATGGGAGAAGAAGCATATGTATCCCGTGTGGAGATCGAATGCTTTGCAATAAATGAACCTATTTTTGAAATACATGCGCAATCAATTCCCGAAGCAGGCTCTTATTCCACCGACCTTGCCTCATGGAAAAACTCAAATCTCATTTCCCAAAACGTAACCGACGCAAACGCAACCGCACCGGTTGTAGTCAAAAAGGTACATAACATCATACACGTGGACGGCAAACGCATAACAGCGGTTTATGAGATCGGCGGATCTATGCGCTACTTCCGTCTGCCCTCTCCGATGGATCGCATCTACTCCTTCCGTATCTTTGATAAAAACGGTATCGAAATCATACCGACCGCTCCGCGCGCAAACAATATGCTTGCACCTGCGACAAGCAAGGTAATGAAGCTGGCAAAATCTACTGAGATCACGATTCCCACGGCCGCAGAAATCGGTTCATATCTTGCAATCGGTATCGCCGGTAAGCATGGAATTGAAAACGTATACTGTGCCGCTATGTGTGACGGTCAGCCGATCGCTCCGAACGACCGTGCCGTCTCCTATCCGATCAACCCATGGGAAGGCCACACCGCTTTTTCTGACTCCGGATATACCTACTACATAAATGTTACTCCCGAGCTCCTCGGAAAAACAATCACCGTTTATGCTCTGTTCGTGGAACCGTGCAGCACAGATTGCGATGTCTGGCTCTGTGACAACAAAAACAAGTCCGTTGTAAAAGAAATCCTGTTATAA
>JAZRNC010000160.1:0-9428 GCA_045647965.1 Eubacteriales bacterium
ATGCCTCTGTTTTCGGGAGAAAGCGTCGTTACGTCGTCATCTCCGAAGAAGATCTTACCGCCGGTGGGTTTCTGCAAACCACTGATCATATAGAGCGTGGTACTTTTACCGCAGCCTGACGGGCCGAGCAGACCGATCAGCTTTCCGTCGGGAATCTCAAAGGTGAGATCGTTGACGGCAATGACTTCCTTGCCGGACTTTTTATCGCGGCTTGGGAAAATTTTGGTGAGATTCTGCAATACAACTTTCATTTTTTCGCCTCTCTGAAAATTATTTATTACTTTAAGTATTTTAATTTTAAGTATTTTTGTTCGATTAAGGAGTGGGTATCAGCGCTGGAGTGATACGCGACTGGCGTGCTGTTCTTTTTTGTATTCAAGAAGGTCTTCTGCTGTATCAAAGATCATCTGGCTTGTGATGTCAACAACGACAGTACAGGAGAATAGGTCGTGAATCAGGGAGTTCGTATAGGTGACGAGGAGACAGATTCCCTGGGCGATAAAAAGAACGGCTATGGCAATCAGCATAAATAAATTGAGCGTGCCGAGAAAAATCATCAGAAGACCGTAAACAGGGATCATAATTTCAACGGCAAACTTACCGAGCAACGTACGGATCAGGAGTTGAAGCGTACTGATTTTTACACAGTCCGTTCGCATAACGGCAAGCGCAAAAATTTTCTTTCCAAGGGTCTGACCGTTTCCGAGAAAGAGCGGAATACAGAAATCCCAAAGCAAAACGGCAATGAGAATGGATAGGCTGACGATAATCAGACTCAGATTTACGGTCATATTGTATGCGTGAACGGCTTCCTTGTCCGACATCAGCGCTGCAGTCGCGCTTTCATACGCTTGTTTTTCTTCTGCGGACAACGCTTCATACTCTTCGGCGGTAATGTCAAAGTCGACGGAATACTGTGATTCGTATTTTTCATAGGCTCCGGTAAGCGCGGCGCTGTATTCGTCATATCCAAACAGTGCGGAAAAAAGGAAAGCAATTCCAACCGCAATTACACATACAAGAATCGCATCAAATAGCCACGCGGCAAATCGTTTCCAAAGTCCTGCTTTTTGTAGATCAAGCCCCATACGAATTCCTCCCGGGAACAGAAAAGACATAATAATACATATACCATTATATCATATATTTCTCAAAAAATCTACACATACTCTGTATTTTGTTCATTTTTCAGAAAATTTTATAAAAAATGATCCCAAAAGTATCCGGGTGAGTAAAGGCGGAAAGGATGTGTTTGGTATCATATTTCACTTTTTATTATATCACAGCAAAAAGGTAGATACATAGTGGTTTTCTATGTATCTACCTTTATTTATTTTACTATTTCATTGAGCCGGAGGTTTGCTTATTCTTTCGTTGTAATATCGTTAATGTTTTTCGCTTCGTTGGCATTTTTTGCGTTGGCGATGGTTTGCGCACGGCAGAGGAATAAGAGTTCTTCCGCCGTGATCGTATCTCTCGGGCAGAAATCTTCGCTCATAGCGTAGGAGACGATACGTTCCTTCAGCCAGTTTGCAGCAGGATCCTGCTCGGTAAGATTCATCGTGCAGACGATGAGCTTACCATTTCCTACGGAATATTCAAAGAGAAGTGCTTCACGGTGTGCATTTTTGTAACTCGAAGCAATATCAATGATCGGGGTATGCGGCAAACGGGTGAGATCAAGAACCGCCGCGTGACCGTCGTTCAACATTTTTTCAAATTGCCATGCACAGAATCCGTCGTGCGGGAAATCCTGCATCAGCGGATGATCGTCAATGACTGTCGCAAGATGACCGTTAGTTCGGCCTGCCACGGATAACTGGAAAGAAGTTTCTATAGCAGTGAACGGAGCGGCAGAAAACAGTACGACGTTCTTTCCTTTGGCAAGGTTGGAGGAGAGGGTGTCGATATCCATTTCGTCGGCGATGATGACGTTGTTCTGACGAAGCGTTTTGTCTTGCGGGAGTTTTTTTGCTCTCGGGAATGCGTAGAGATCCCATGAGTTTTCACAGTCCTCCTCTCCGCCGAAGAGGGAGATGTGGATGGTGATTTTTTCGGGTTTCGTATATCGCGGAACTGTGAACGAAATGGTATAGAGTTCACTGATCTCACCGCAGGGGATATCCGTAACCCGCACTTCTCTGCGGAGAAGAGTTTCGTTTCCGGCCTTTACGCAGATTATAGCGAGGGCTTTTTCTATGGCTTTGCCATAGTTTGATACAAGCAGGGGAATATTCACTTTGTCGCCGACCATAACGTTTCGGCAGGAAGGTAAATCGGCAAGAAGAACGGTATCGCTATTATAACGAAGGACGTTTTTCACCGATTCTCCGGGCTTCAATTCATAAAACTCGTTCATCATTCCCACGCAGTAGCCAAACGTATGCCAGTGGGTGTCAATATCTCCGAGAAAATCGTAGCCTGCGAATGTTTGAGATCTGCGAACGGTTTCAAAACAGTGCTTTCGGAGAATCTTCTGCCACTCGGACGATTTACGGTAATAGAGATTGGCTTTGTCAAGAAGACCGCGATCGGCGAGATGTTTTTCTACGGAAGACATAAGCTCCGTATCGCCAATGCGGGAACCGCGGTAGCGATCTTTCAGGGAAAGGTCGCAGTACGTGCCGTGGATGCCGATCTCGTGGGAGAGGAGCGGCTTTTTATAGATGGCGTTCCGATAATCGAGTGTGACGGCGTCGCCGTTTGACGAATCGTAACTCGTTAATCCCAGTGAGTAACTGTTGTAAAGATCGCAGAATTCACCGAGGACGGCAAGTCGTTCGGGATTGTGCGTGAACGGTTCTTCCACCCGACAATCGCCGAAGCTGTAATATTCAATGCCGCGCATGGCAGACATGGGGGAAAAGAGTGAATCTGTTTCGGTATGTACGAGGTTTGCACACGCACGAAGATGCTCGATATAATCTTCATCGATCAGCATTTCGTTTCCGGAGGAGTAAATGACGGGGGAAGTGTAGTGTCTTGTGGCGCGTACGATGTCACACCATTCTTCGTAAGTCGTGTTGTTGGGCGTTTCAATTTCAAGAAGCATACCAAGTTCATCGGCGGCTTCCATATATTCGTTCATCGGCACGTACGTGTGGAATCGAATGGAGTTGAATCCCAGTTCTTTGAGTGTGCGGATCACATTTCGGTAGTATTTCTTTTCTCTCGTCGGATGAACGGTGATAGGATGGTAGCAATGTTCGCATGTTCCGCGGAAGAAATACGGTTCGTTGTTGAGATACAGCTTTGTTCCCTTGACCGTCAGACGACGAATACCGAACTCTCGCTTTTGAGATTGGTTCGACGTTTTTACAAGAATGGTATATAACTTCGGGTTTCCGGGTGACCAAAGGGAAAGACCGCACGTGGGGATGGAAACAGAAGTTTCTCCTGTAGGGATAACAGCACTGCGGATCAATTTCTCCCCGTCATATATTTCCACGGTTTTTTCTGTGTCAATTGCCCCGTCCGTATGCACGGTGACGGTGGATATGTCGTCCGAAACGGTAGTCCAGATATCACGCAGTCCATCTTTGAAGAAACGGATCTCCACATCACCGTAGATACCGCCCGTACATTCATTCGCGGCACGAGAGGTAAGACCGGATACGGGTCTTTCTTTGTAACCGAGAAGTCGGATGTTTGACACGGTGAGCGTGATGCGGTTTTCTCCGATGTTCAAGGCGTCACGAGGGATGACAAACGAAAATTCTGACGAATATCCCTCGTGTCTGCCGAGATATTTGCCGTTTATCCACGCGGAGACAGTGTTCTGAACGCCGCCGATATAAAGTTCAGCCGTGTCGCAGAGCTCGTCCGCTGTGATGGTGAAGTTTCTTTTATAGATAAAGCATCCGTACGGGTTTGGCAGAGCAAGATCGGGAACGTATCCTGCCTGAGGATACCGCTGAAGGGTGTAGAGAGGGTTCCATTTCAACTTGGTATGGAGTGGGGTTGAACGAAACGTGTCGAGCATATCCTCAAAGTACCCGGGAACCTCACATTTCGTTACGGAAAATTCTGTCGGGTTGGATGAATAGTAAAAATCCGGCTCGCTGTCGTTGGTGTATGTGGATTCGGAGAGATAGTCAATGAGCCATTCTCCGTTTAGAAGGATTTTGTTATCCATAAGAGACTCCTTTGTGTGATAAAAATTTACGGGATGGAACGGTGTTTTTAGTTTTTGGTAAGTCCCATTTTTTCAAACGGAATCACGTCAAAATCGGGCATAAGCTCCGAAAGATGCAAAAATGCGGATGCATTCAGCTCTTCGTCGGAAATTCCTGCCTCTTTACGGGAAGCAAAGAGGAGATTATTTTCCACCTTGCAGCAAAAACGCTCGTCTTTGTGGTCGAAGTTGATGTCGATTGGTCGATGATTGATGATGATATTGTTTGAAATGTTTCCGTTGTGGGGATAGCGCTGCTCGGTCTCGGGATCCCAAGTCAGATATTCGGAAATACGCGGATATTTCTTTTGCCAGATATCGCTCAGGTAGGGGACACGGCTGAGATTGGTGTAATGCTCACCGCCCGGCTGGAGGGTTCTCGGGTAAGAGTAGCGGTGGAAACGCAGGCTGAACTGAGCATTTTCGGGAGCATCAAGGATGAGGTTACCCGTGAACGTCATATCGTGACCGCCGTGCAGTAGAAGCGAGCTCTGACACCGCAGAAATACGTTGCCGGTGATCGTGCAGCTTCCGAGGTTGTCGTCACAATAAACGCTGAATACGCCGATGTGACATTCGGCAGAGCTTGCCATATCGTGGAAATAATTGTATCGAATCGTGTTTCCGCAGCATGAATAATCGCGTCCCGAATAGATCGCGCTCGAGTCGTCGGCAAAAAGACATACGCGGTAGATCTCGTTGTATTCAATAATATGTTCGTTTCCGGCAAAGGCAATAGCCATATGTGTGGAATCGTGGATGCAGTTGTGTCTGACTACACAAGCCACGCCACTTAGATGGATCCCCGGCTGATACGTCTTGTTGATCTCTCCAACGTGGTGGATGTGATTGTTTTCCACGATATTGCCGGATGGCGTGAGCGTTACGCGATCTCCACCCGAAATACGAATTCCCCCACATCCGGTATAGGATATGTTACAGCCGCGTACCAGACAGTGATTTCCGTTTATCACTATAGCATCACTTGAGACATTTTTGATCGTACAGTTTTCAACGGTGACGTGATCTCCCGCGAGTACCATACCCGACCCACGCGTACCGATGATCGTCAGTCCGTCGAAGGTGACGTAAGAGGTTTGTTCGCTTTGGATGAGTGGCTCTGTGCTGATGGAAAGGATAATATCCGCCGAGGAAAGTTCACAGTCCGGGTAGAGATACAAGATACCGTCCTTACGGTCGAGATACCACTCGCCGGGGGCATCCAGCTCTTCAAAGACGTTAAAGAAGTAGTATGGAAAATTTTCCCGAAGTCCGTAACGGCTGCAATAGGCAGTCTCCAGTTCACACGAAACAGGATCCACGCGAACAACGGGGGAGGAGGCATCCGCCCACCCGTATTTGAGATATCCGAACAACCATACGTCGTCGAGTGTTTGCCAGGATGCGGCGCGATGCGCGGTATCGACATCGATCTCGTTGATATCGGAGGCGGGATTGCGTACGGTTTCCCAATCAGCGGCAATGTTTCCTGCTGAATCTCGTCCGCGTCCTTCGCGGATCGGTTTTACGGAATAGAGAAAATCGGTATTCGGATAACGAGCAAGACGCATACGCGAATCGTTTACGAAAAGCTCACAGGCAAACGGACGTGAGATCGCATCATCATAGCGATGTGCGGTGTGGTAGGAGCCGAGCGTGTTGATCCTGCCCCAGTCAGCGGCGGTAAGACCGATCTTTTTCAGATCAAATTTTACGGTATACCGACGAGCTTCACCGTGCAAACGCTCTGCTTCGTGAGGATCGAGCGGCACAAAATCGGCGGGATTCAGTCGGACGCCGCCATTTAGGATAACCTCTTCGTCGCCATTCTTTTCGTATATCACTCGGAAATTTTCATTTCCCGAATCATGGACATCAAAACGTATACTGCCCGTCGGGTATTCTCCGGGTTCGATGAGCACCCGTATGTCTTCGTTCAGTCCGACGGCGATCTGTTCGCGGACCGCCTGTTTTGCCCTTTCTATGGTGGCAAACGGCAATTCATTTGTTCCGGGATTCGTATCGCATCCCGTGGTGGAAACGTAAAAAACAGACATGGTTTTCTCCTTATTATAGCAGGAAAATTCGGCGAGGTTCACGAAAAAACGATAAAGGGGCGCCGCATCCTCCGCGAAACGGTATCAGTAGGAGGAATTTTATCTTGTCTGTAGTATAGCAGATTTGGTGTGGTTTGTCAATAGAATTGAGGGCTTATCTGAGCGGCAAAAATGGTGAGAGGATGTGTAAGACACAAACAAGGAAAGTCCCCCAAAAGAGGATACTTTCCTTGTTTTATAGCTTTTATAGCGTAACTTTATAATAACGTTATCAGAGAACTACGTGATAGGGAAGACCGTTCTCATATTTGATCGTCGGTTCTCCCAGAATAAGAGGAAGAATATAGTGTAAGCATTCATCGGTGACGTTGTTTCCGCGTTCGTTCAGGAATTCATCCGGCACTTTGCGGATGAGGTTAGCAACGCCCGAGATCTCACTCGTTTCAAACGTAACGGCGTAAGAAGCTCCCTCAGTGCGTACGATGGACATCATACTACCCGTTACTCCGCGGAGAGCGGCTTCAACACCGGCCTGTCCGACTCCTGCCGATTCGAGAAGGTCGGTTTCAGAGGCAATGTGGGAGGCGCAGCGCTGGCAGATATTCAGTTCTACAGAACGTACTTTGCATCCGATGGCGTTCTTGACTTCCATTTCAAGCGCTTTGCCCGTACCAGCGAGATACTTGTGACCGAATACGTCAACCGAACCGCTTTGCGCGCCTTCACCAACGTACGTGCCGTTTGCAAAACGGATACCCTCGGAAACTGCAACAACGACGTTGGGCTTCTTTTCGAGCTCTGCTTTTACGTCCTCAAGGAATTCTTCCATTACGAAATTCTTTTCGGGGAGATAGATGAGATCGGGCGCATATCCGGAAATGATGCGGGGCAGTCCTGCGGCAGCGGTAAGCCAACCGGCGTCACGGCCCATGATTTCTACGATCGTAACGGCGGGGATTTTATATACGGCACAGTCACGAATAATCTCCTGCATCGTTGCGGCGATATATTTAGCGGCAGAACCGTATCCGGGAGTATGGTCCGTACCGGCAAGGTCGTTGTCGATGGTTTTCGGAAGACCGACGACTCTCATTTCATAATCGTGATCCGCCAGATATTTTGACAGTTTTGCTACGGTATCCATCGAATCGTTTCCGCCGATATAGAAGAAATAGCGGATGTTGTATTCGCGGAATATGGAAACGAGGTTTTCAAAAAAATCAGGATCGTCGGCTGGATTGGGAAGTTTTTTACGGCAGGAACCGAGTCCTGCTGCGGGGGTATGCGAAAGGTCTGTGATTTTTTCTTCGCAAATGGTATTGTTGTCGGAGAATGCGGCGCTCAGATCAATCAGATCTTTTTTCAAAAATCCTTCAATGCCGTTGCGCATTCCGTAAAGTTTTGTAATGCTTCCGTTCCCAAACTGCTCCGTGAGAGCGCCTTTGATAACGCCGGCAAGAGTAGCGTTGATAGCGGCAGTAGGACCGCCGGACTGTCCTACGACGGCAGCACCGATCAGTGTGTTCATAGAAATATCCTCCGAATTTCGTCGAGATAATAATGTATGTATATTTTAGCATACTTTTCCCCGATCTGTCAAGTCGTAACACGAGATTCAAAAAAGAGGTGGAGTATAGGGGAAAATATTCCGCAAAAAAATGTGACTAAGTTACAGAAAAGAGATGCGTTTTTAGGTATAATAATAGCGTAAAGAAAAGAAAAATATAAACAATCTGAAATAAAGGAAGGAATAACGATATGTCAGTAATGAAAGTAACAAAAGAAAATTATGAAATGGTTTTAAAAAGCGAAAAAACAGTCCTGCTTGATTTTTATGCAGATTGGTGCGGACCTTGCCGTATGGTATCCCCACTCGTGGATCAGATCGCCGAAGAGCATCCGGAATATCTTGTGGGAAAGATCAACGTTGACGAAGAATCCGAACTTGCTGCAACATTCAAAGTTGTCAGCATTCCGACTCTTGTGGTAATCAAGAATGGAAAAGTTGCGGTACAGTCCGCAGGAGCACGACCGAAAGCGCAGATCCTTGCAATGCTTGAGGGGTAAGCGCACACTTTTGAAAACGGTTCGGAGGGAAACGTATGGAACGGATTTACGATATGCTCGTCATTGGCGGTGGACCGGCAGGCTATACCGCAGCTCTGTATGCCACACGAGCAGGGCTTGAAACCGTCGTTCTTGAAAAAATGTCGGCGGGTGGTCAAATGGCTCTTACGGATATTATTGACAATTACCCCGGTTTTGATGAAGGTGTGGACGGCTTGACCCTCGGGATGAAAATGCAGGCGGGTGCTGAGCGGTTCGGTGCGGTTACGGAATACGGGGAAGTGATGTCCGTAGATCTTGACGGGGGAGTAAAGACCGTTGTTACCGATTCGAAGACGTATTATACAAAAACCTTGGTGATCGCGACGGGGGCAAATCCGCGAGAACTCGGATTACCCGCAGAGCGTGAGCTTCTCGGCAGGGGAGTCCACTACTGTGCTCATTGCGACGGCAGGTTCTATAAGGACAAAACCGTAGCAGTCATCGGAGGTGGAAACAGTGCGGTTTCGGATGCGCTGTACCTCTCCAACCTGGCGAAAAAAGTGCTCGTTATCCATAGACGGGATACCCTTCGTGCCACGAAGATCTATCATGACCCTCTGATGAAAAAAGAAAACGTGGAGTTTTATTGGAACAGTACCGTTTCCGATATGCATGGCGAGGAGCACGGTGTCGGTCTGCGGCTGAAAAATGTAAGCACGGGCGAGATGACGTCGGTGATGTGTGACGGTGTATTTGTAAGCATTGGAAGAAAGCCTGCGACAGAGTTATTTGACGGGAAACTCGCGCTTGACGAATATGGGTATATTGTGGCGGACGAATCCACTAAAACGTCCGTTCCGGGTGTGTATGCCGTTGGAGACGTTCGAACGAAAGCACTGCGTCAGGTTATTACGGCGGCATCCGATGGTGCAGTTGCCGTACATTTTGCCGAAGAATATCTGATGACGCTATAATAAAAATAAATTGGGATAATTGACCGGGGAGGGATTTTTTTTGAAAAAAGTTCCTCCCCGGTAAATGTCATTTAGATATTAACCATCAAGTTAAGATAAAGGGATACGATATAAATCCCGTATTTCCAGTTTGAAACACCGTTTAGCTAAGAATTTCGACATAGAAAAAAGAGG
>JAZRNC010000161.1:0-3418 GCA_045647965.1 Eubacteriales bacterium
GACCGCTTGGCCTCCGACTTCTGTGGGTGGAGTCCTGCGTAAAATCGATCAAGCATCTTCGCGCGGTCCGCTCATATCAGAAGGATCTGATGCAAGCGTATATGCAGACAATCGAAACCTTGCGCACCGTTGTTGAAACACGCGATTCTGAAACTCGAGGACATTCCGAGCGTGTATCCAAATTGGCAGCAGCAATCGCACAGCGCATGAATTTGGGCGATGAAGACGTAGAGCTTATAAGAACCGCGGGTTTGTTCCACGATATCGGAAAGATCGGTGTTCCCGACGCTATCCTGCTGAAACGCGGCCCCTTGACCGCTGAAGAATTTGATGAGATCAAGAAGCACCCCAGTCACGGTGAAATGGTGCTCAGCACATATTCACCGTTTGAAAAGCTTCTTCCCATTGTTCGCGGTCATCATGAGAGAATAAACGGCAGCGGATACCCTGATGGATTGAAGGGCGAGGAGATCTGTATCGGAGCCAGAGTTATCGCCGTTGCAGATTCCTTTGACGCGATGATATCAAACAGAACCTACCGTCTTGGAATGGGCATTGATAAAGCGCTTGAGGAGTTGAACCGCTGTAAAGGTACTCAGCTCGATGCAGACGTCGTCGATAATTTCAATGGGCTGATTGTCGATATAGGTAGGGACGATTTTTGTACTGAATACTGTTCACACATAATGAACGATGGAGGGAATGCATGAGAAAGTATCCTTTAAATCCCGTAGTGTACTATAATACGTTCAAGGAAATGATAGAACAGCTTCCGGTTGGACGTGAGGATATGCCTGCGATCTCCTGGTTTACGAGAAAAGGTGAAGAGCAGGGAGTAACCCTAGCACGCTTCCGCGAGGACGTACGCTGCTTGCAGACGGTACTCGTTGATCGTAAATTAAACGGAAAACAGATCGCCATCATTGGTGAAAACTCATATGAATGGCTCGTTACGTTCTTCGCGTGTGTATATTGCGGAGCAACCGCAGTTTGCGTGGATGTAGAGCAGTCGGATGATGCGATCCGCCAGATGATAGAGATGACGGATATCAGTGCTTTGTTCTGCTCATCGTCCATGAAGGACATCTGTGATACAATAGAGACCGCTTTCGAAAATCATTATCTGCTGTCGGGCAAGGGAGGCGTTCCCTCAGTGGCGAATCTGATTGAAATCGGTGCAGATATTCGTGCGACGTCTACCGAATCGTACGAAGTGGAAGTGAAGCCTGAGGATATAGCTTCAATAGTTTTCACCTCCGGTACAACAAGCTACGCAAAGCCAGTTATGCTGTCTCAAAGCGCAATTCTGACCAACGCCTCCGATGCTTTAGCCAACGTCGCTATCGGAGAAATTGCGTTTACCTCGTTACCTTTCTATCATACATACGGTATGACGTGCTCGGTGCTCTCTATGCTGATCGGCAAAGCGCACCTCTATATCAACGGTAACCTTAAGACCGTAATGCGTGACATACAGCTTGCAGGACCGCACACTATGCTCACCGTCCCGCTTATCCTTGAAACAATCCACAGTAAGATGTGGACAGCGGCAAAAGAAAAGGGACTCGAGAAAAAGCTTGCATTTTTGTTCGGATCTAAGCGCGTGGCATACAAGCTTGGCATCAAAAAATGCGGAAAAACTCTTGATAACCTTAGAGAAAGCTGCTTTGGCAAGATCAGATTGGTAATTTGCGGCGGCGCCCATATGAACAGCGATATCATGAGAACGTTCCAGTATATGGGTGTTCAGGTGCTCCAGGGCTACGGAATCACGGAATGTGCTCCGCTCGTAAGCGTAAACCGCAATAAAGCAAACAAGTTTGATTCCGTCGGTGTTGTCTCCCCCAATACTGAGGTGAAGATCGAGGACGGAGAAATTCTTGTTCGCGGTAAAAACGTTATGTCGGGTTACTATAATATGCCCGAGCTTACCGCTGAAGCAATGCGCGGAGAATGGTTTGCAACCGGCGACGTAGGATACCTCGATAAAGATAATTACCTGTATATTACTGGCAGAAAAAAGAACCTGATCGTATTCAAGAACGGCAAAAAGCTTTCGCCTGAAAAGCTTGAAGAGCTGATCAAGGAGATTCCGCTCGTGCAGGATGTAGTAGTCTATGGCGCAATAAGCGGAATATCGACCGATGACGTGCAGGTAGCAACAAGTATTTATCCGAACAAGGAAAAATGCGCAGGAATGATGCAGTATGAGATCCTTGGTGCGATTCAAAACGAGATCAATCGTATCAACAAGGACCTGCCCCTATACCAGCAGATCCAGATGGTAAATATTCGCGAGCAGGAGTTCAACAAAACTGCACTTCAAAAAATCAAACGTCATCTGGTATAAAAGGAGAAAACATGGAAGAACAATTATTTGAATTTATTGAAAAAATAATCCTGAAGGTAACCGGAAAGAAGGGCCTCGTTTACGACACAGACTTTGTAAAGGACCTTGGCCTTACATCATTTGACGTAATGAACGTCGTTTGCGAGTTTGAGGATTATTTCGATATTGAAATTCCTACACGTGACGTGTGGAAGCTACATCGTGTAAAGGACGTAATCGAATACATGATTCAAAAAGGAATCACTGAGGTATGATCTTGGAACAGGATATAGTATTTCTCTATTTTTTCGATGCGAATGATAGCCGCAGTACGGATGAAAAAATTGTCGCTGCGGCCGCACTGTATGCGAATACCAACAAAATTCCGACACTTTCGGATCCCGTAGTGCATCGCACGGAGCGCGGAAAGCCGTATATTGCTGGGGAATCCGGCATCGGCGTGTCGGTCAGTCATAGCGGCGAGTGGGTTGTTTGTGCACTGACCGAAGGGAAGGTCGGTGTTGATATCGAGCATCATAGACAGGCAGGAGAAAATAATATATCTAAAATTGAAGAGAGATTCTCACAAATCGCCAAACGTTTCTTTCATCCGGAAGAAGCCGAATTTGTGAAGGAGGATCCCCACCGCAGATTTTACAAAATCTGGACTGCCAAGGAAAGTTATGTAAAATACACTGGGACCGGGATGGATGAAACCTTTGGAGAACACAGTGTGCTGTCTCCGTCACTAATTGAGAATAAATCGCGCATGCAAGACCACTCTTTCTGCTGGAAAAGTGAAGACGTTTATTTTAGGCAGATGTCTTACAAAGAAGACTATACTTTGTGTGTTTGCAAAGCGAATACATTTGATATAAAGATAAGCTATATAAAATAAAATTTTTCGCGGTAAATGATTTTATTTTCAAAAAATAAGAAGATGTGACCGCTTTTATTACC
Source organism: Eubacteriales bacterium (assembly GCA_045647965.1). Classification (GTDB taxonomy): domain Bacteria; phylum Bacillota; class Clostridia; order Oscillospirales; family CAG-272; genus UMGS1696. The sequence continues at coordinate 3,290 of JAZRNC010000161.1, forward strand.
GCTACATCGTATAATGACTATAGAAAAATTGAAGTATGAGGTGGATTATGAGACCGGAAATTGGTGGTAACGTTTTTAGAACAACGTTACTGTGCATCGATTCATATGATGACCGTATACTGAAAGGAC
>JAZRNC010000162.1:0-2402 GCA_045647965.1 Eubacteriales bacterium
GGGCTCCCGCAGCTTCAAAATTCTCAGAGAACGTCCCGACGGAAAGAGCTATGCGCGTGATATCGCGGATAAATACGGCTTGTCCCTCGACAAGATCATGTCAAAAATCAAACAGTAAACCAATTCAGGAGAAATACTATGAACGAACTTCTTCGACTTCTCGAAAACGATGCCAGACTCTCCCCGGACGCCCTCGCTCTTATGCTTGACAAGGAAGTCGGCGATATCAAAACGCTCATTCAGGATTATGAAAACAACGGCGTAATCCTCGGATACCGTACCGTCATCGACTGGGACAAAACCAATCACGAATACGTCTGCGCGATGATCGAAATCAAAATCACACCTCAGCGCGACCGCGGATACGACTATGTGGCGCAGAAGATTTATAATTATCCCGAAGTAGAATCCCTCTATCTGATGTCGGGCGGATTCGATCTTGCCGTTTTCATCAACGGAAAAACAATGCGTGAGGTAGCGTTCTTCGTAGCAGAAAAGCTCGCGACACTGGAAGATGTTATTTCCACGTCCACACACTTCATTCTCAGAAAATACAAGGATAATAACATCATCTACGGGGCTGTTCCCGTTGACGAGAGAGGAAACATTATCTGATGCTCGACTATACAAACATACTCTCACAAACCGCCCAGGATATCAAACCATCGGGAATCCGAAAATTTTTCGACCTTCTCAACGAACGCAAGGATGTGATCTCTCTCACAGTCGGTGAACCGGATTTTGTTACCCCGTGGCATATCCGCGTCGCAGCGATCGACTCCCTGCAAACGGGCAAAACCTACTATACCTCAAACAGCGGTACGCTTGAACTTCGCAATGAAATTTCCAATTATCAACAGCGCCGTTACGGCCTCACGTACGATCCGAAGGACGAGGTCATCGTCACCGTAGGCGGAAGTGAAGCCATCGACCTCGCTATGCGCGCCTGCATCAATCCGGGGGACGAGGTGATCGTTCCTCAGCCGGCGTTCGTTTGCTACGGTCCGATCGCATCCCTGGCAGGCGGTGTTCCCGTTATCATCAACACCAAAGAGGAAAACCTCTTCAAACTGACACCGGAAGAACTAAAAGCAGCAATCACTCCGAAAACGAAACTGCTCGTTCTCCCCTACCCGAACAACCCCACGGGTGCTATTATGACGAGGGAAGACCTCGAGCCAATCGCGGAAATCCTTCGTGACACGAACATCATGATTCTCTCCGACGAAATCTACAGCGAGCTCACCTACGGCAGAGAACACGTGTCGATCGCTTCTCTTGATGGAATGCGTGAACGTACGATTATCGCAAGCGGTTTTTCCAAAGCGTACGCGATGACGGGGTGGCGTATGGGTTACACACTCGCCCCACGCGAGATCAGCAAGCAGATGCTGAAGATCCACCAATACGCAATCATGTGTGCCCCCACGATGTCGCAGTTTGCCGCCGTAGAAGCAATGCGAAACGGTGATGCTGACGTGGCTATGATGCGCGACGAATACAATCGCCGCCGCAAGTACATTGTCGGAGCACTGCACGATATGGGTATCGATTGCTTTGATCCCGAAGGTGCGTTCTATGTATATCCGAATATCTCCCGCTTCGGTATGACATCGGAAGAATTCTGTGAACGTCTGATCAATGAAGCAAGCGTTGCAATCGTTCCCGGAAGTGCATTCGGTGACTGCGGAGAAGGCTTTGCACGTATCTCCTATGCGTACTCTGTCGAGCATATCGGCAAGGCACTTGAGAGAATAAAATGGTTTTTAACCACTCTTAACAAATAAACACGCCGAAAAACATAAAATTATCAGCGGTTTTTTTGATAAAAAAACATTGTACCTATTGCATTTTAGTAAAATATGTGATATAATTATCAATGTTGACTTTTGTTTAATGATTCCTTTTATGGAGGTGTAACTGAAATGGCAAAATGCTGCATTTGCGGAAAGGGCGTAACATTCGGATGCAATGTTTCTCACTCCAACCGTAAGACCAATAGAGCTTGGAAGCCGAACATCAGAAAGGTAAAGGCAGTTGTAGACGGTACTCATACTACTGTAAACGTATGCTCTTGTTGCCTTCGTTCCGGCAAGATCAACCGTGCTTAATGAAATTGAATATGTTGTTTAACCCCTTCTGATTCAGAGGGGGTTTAACATTGCATGGGATATTTTCTACCGAGCGAATTCAAAAAATTCACCCTCACAGGTCCGGTTCAATGAACGATTTATTTTGCGTTATCTCATCCGAAGTTCCAAAAGAAATTCGGAATTCTCTTCGGATTATTTTTGGAGATGTGATCGAGCTTCCGCCCGATGATGCACTCCCCCCAGCTGTCCGTCATCATCCCGATATGATCTTTGCGCTCTGCGATGGGCATCTCTTTTTTTCCGGCAAGT
>JAZRNC010000163.1:0-2246 GCA_045647965.1 Eubacteriales bacterium
TTCCTTGGTTAACTGTTAGGATATCAGAAATTATATCACAAAATTATAAATAAATCTTGAACAATTGCAAAAGAGCAGCAGGAATTTGTGATTTTTGTGTGATGTTTTTACAAATTCTCGTTGAAAATCGTATTTTTTGAAAAATCGCGTGGGAAAGTGCGGAAGACTCGGGATAAATTACCGATTATCTTTCCGGATGACGATGCCTGAACCCATGATCCCGCGCTTACCGTGGGAGGCTCTGTGCGAGTGGAAAACGTCGGGATGGCAGGAGGTGCAGTCGTCGGATACGTCGCATCGCTCAGCAGGTACGCCGCTGTCCGCGAGGATCGCAAGGTTCATTTTTGAAAGATCCGCACGGTAAGCATTCTCCGTTTTTCGAATATGCCGTGCGGCAAAATCCGTGCCACGCAGGCTTCGTACGGATTCGACGAAATCGTCCCCGACCTCATAGCAGCAGACGTGAATATGCGGCCCGATGGCGGCGGCGATGGAGCGTATCTCACAGCCGAGAGAGAGCATTTTTTTGACCGCTTCGGCGGCAATTCCCGCTGCCGTACCACGCCAACCTGCATGAACGGCGGCGATCACGGGGGTGGAGTCTGCCTTCGTTCCACACAAAAGGATCGGTACGCAATCGGCGGTCTTAACGATCGGCATTACCCCCACGCAGTCGGTGACAAAACCGTCTCCCGCTTCTCCGATGGGGAGAGAGAATCCCTCACCCGCATTTCTGCCGTCGATCACGCGGACGGTGGCAGAGTGGATCTGCGAGGTCAACACCGCGCACTCTCCGCCGAGAGATCCGCCTGAGACGGCGCGTGCAAAGAGGTCGATATTCTTTTTGACCGTTTCGTCGTTGTCGCCGATACCCGCGGCGATGTTGAGCGAGGCGAGATGTGGAATGGTACTGACCCCACCCTCGCGCGACGAAAAGCCGTGGTACACCCCGAGGGAACCATACGCATCGAGTAGTGACGAGTGACGAAGGATACTGTTTCTTCGGAACATACGATACCTCACTGATGATTAAAAAATAGTAAATCGAAGAAAGATATGCAACGAGCCGCGGTGGCAAATGTGCGTCGCGGCTGTGCATTTTTTGAAAATTATTTCAGTTCGATAATGGAAGGATCCCACATATCGGGGGCGTCGTAACCGAGGAGATTTACAACGGTAGCCGCTACGTTCGAGAGTCCGTACGCACCTTCTGTCTTTACGGTGTATTTGTCCGTGCTGTGGTTGTCGTAGATGATGCAGGGAACGGGAATGAGTGTATGGGTGGTCTTTGCTTTGAGAGAGCCGTCCTTATTATACGCAACGGACTTTGTCTTCTTGTCAAATTCCGCCATTTCATCGGCATTACCGTGGTCAGCGGTGATGACTGCAACGCCGCCTACCTTGTCGAGAACGGGGAGGATACGGCCGAGCTGAAGGTCAAGCGCATCCATGGAGCAGATGGTAGCTTCGAGAGAACCGGTGTGACCGACCATATCGCCGTTCGGGAAGTTTACGCGGAGGCAGTCGTACTTGCCGGATTCGAGAGCTTCGATGAGGCGATCGGTGATTTCCGCGCACTTCATCCACGGACGCTGTTCGAAGGGAACGACGTCGGAGGGAATTTCTTCATAGGTTTCGTATTCGTCGGAGAACTTACCGCTGCGGTTTCCGTTCCAGAAATACGTTACGTGACCGTACTTCTGCGTTTCGGAGATCGCGAACTGGGAGATCTTCATATCCGCAAGGTATTCACCCATGGTGTTTGTGATTTCCGGCGGAGCAACGAGGTATTTTGAGGGGATGTGGAGGTCACCGTCGTATTCGAGCATACCGGCGTAGTTTACGTTCGGAACACGTACGCGGTCGAACTTATCGAAATCGGCACCGGCTTCAAAGGTCTTGGAGATCTCGATGGAACGGTCGCCGCGGAAGTTGAAGAAGATCACGCTGTCGCCATCCTCGATCGTTCCGACGGGCTTGCCGTTTTCTGCAATAACGAAGGGCGGGAGGTCCTGGTCGATGACCTTGGTTTCAGCGCGGTAGGTTTCAACAGCTTCTCTTGCGGATGCGAACTGTCTGCCTTCGCCGAGAACGTGGGTCTTCCAGCCGAGGTCAACCATTGCCCAGTTTGCTTCGTAACGGTCCATGGTGATGTTCATACGTCCGCCGCCGGATGCAATCTTGATGTCGCAGGAAGCATCGGAAAGCTCAGCGATGAATGCTTCAAAGGGATCGATGTATTCAAG
>JAZRNC010000164.1:0-2846 GCA_045647965.1 Eubacteriales bacterium
CGCAAGAGTCACCCTAACGATAGCATCCCTCTCATGATGTATGGTAGGCTTCGGTTTCCGTGCCAAGCCGAATTTTCCTTTTGATATGTATGTGTATGTTAGCATAATTACCTCATCCTTTCCGGTGTTAAATATGAAATCGGATTTTGCGCTGATTGGTTAACCTTCAAATTTCCTTATATTCTAAGGCTTTTTTCATCAACATTCGGCTTCCATCTGCCTTCAGTATCTTGTATCCATTTTTCTTATAAAGATTTTGTGCGAAGGTGTTTGACATTTCCACATGAAGGCAGATATCAGATATACCGTTTTCCACGGCATACGCCTCGGAACGCTGTAAAAGCTGTGTACCGATGCCTTGGTTACGATATTCTTTCTTTACGCAGAAATCATCAATATAAGCATATTGCAATTCTTCACGGTTTACAACGATAGAGATGTATCCAACAACTGCGTTATTTAATTCTGCAACGATAATGAGGTCTTCGGAATCAGCAAAAAATCTATCAAGATAATCGCTTTCATAGCCATCAACCTTTTCTGTTTGGTATATCGATTGAAGCATTTCGATAAAGAGATTTTCTATCGCCTCTTTATCCCCCCAAGTTGCTGTTCTAAAAACTATATCCATATTATCTCACTGTCAAGTTTTTTAATTATCGGTCTGTTTCCATTCTTTTTTCAGTATGGCATACTGATACGTATTTTCATATATGGGATTTCCGTCCTCATCGTTCACAAAGGTCACAAACTCACGAAACAAGCCCTCCCGACGCATCCCAAGCTTCTCGCAGAGCTTTTGGCTTGGTAGATTGTCGTCCTCAGTATAAGCATAAATGCGTCTTGCACCCTTCTGTGTAAAGAGATAATCAAAAAAAGCGTGTGCCGCCTCATAAGCGTATCCTTTGCCGTGGTAGTTGGGATTCAACATCCAGCATGGACTGAAAGTATCACGGACAGCATTTTCCTCGTCGGGGGCGGTTGCTTCCGGCATAGCATCGATCTCTCCGATGACCTTACCGTTTTCCTTGAGGACGATTGCAAAATAATACTCGCCGTCCTTTGCTCTTTCAAGCACCGCCTTTGTGGCTTCTTCCATCGTGTTCGTCTTCATACAGGCGAAACAATGTACCATTGGCTTGTGCAAATATTCATAAGCATCCGCAGCATCACTTTCTGCAAACGGACGCAGGATGAGGCGTTCTGTTTCTATTGTCATTGTTTTTTCCTCACTCTCACAGACAAATTGAACTTATAGTGCCTTTCCACCCGATACTTTGATGACTTGTCCTGTAATCATTCCTGCCTGCTCACTTGCTAAAAACAAAATCGTTTCGGCAATATCCTCGGGTTGAATGAGTTTTCCCATCGGAATGAGCGGGACAACGACTTTTTCAAAATCCTCATCGATCCATCCGGTTTGCGTCGGACCGGGGGCAACACAATTCACGGTGACTCCATACTGCGCTACTTCAAGTGAGATACTGCGAGTCAATGCTTCCATTGTTGCTTTGCTTGCTCCATAGGCGATCTGTCCCGCAAAGACCTGCGCTGCGTCGGTGGAAAGATTGATGATTCGACCAAAATCTCCACGGTGATTGATGAACTCACGTGTCATCAGAAGACTTCCGCGCACGTTGACCGCAAAGGTATCGTCGATGACGTTTTGAGTAATCTTTTCAATGGTATCAAAACCGTTTTCGTCGTCGGTTGCCGCATTGTTGACCAGAATCTCGACTCTGCCGTACTTTTCCAAAGCCTGAGAATAGATCTTCTTTACCGCGTCCTCGCTTGAAATGTCGCTCTCTATGATGAGATAATCGGCGTTCATTTCTTTCAGCTTGCTTTCAACAACATCTGCATTTCCGGCATTAGCGGCGTAATATCTGTCCACTCCGTTTCTGGCAGTCTTGGTCTCGTCAAAGGGTCTGTCAACTTTCTTGTACACCAAAACCACCTTTGCGCCCTCACGAGCAAAAGCCAGCGCGGTTACTGCCCCAATTCCCTGCGGATTGTTGGCACCCGTAATGAGAGCTACTTTATCTTTTAAGCCGTAATCTACCATCTGTTATTCTCCTCAAATACACGTTTATCAAATCGCTTCCGACACTTGAAAACCATTAACATATTCCTGCAGTTTCTCAACGAACATCCCTACATGATAACCATCACAAACGGCATGATGTACCTGTATAGCAAGAGGTAGAAAACGTTTTCCGTCCCTCTCAAAATACTTGCCCATCGTGAAAATCGGCAACAAGAATTTGCCCTCATCAAAAACGTTGATGTTAAAGCCTGTGAACTCCAGCCACGGCACCATGGAGATATTGAACGAGTTCGCAGGCGTACCGTCCTTGGGTGCGTAGCGGGTAGACTTGGAATACTCTTCTGCATCCGCTTCGTAGTTTTTCAAAAACTCCTGATAATCCTCCGAAAAATAGGACCATATCCCCGAAAAATTCTTATTTTCCTTGTTGAACACGGTATACATGGGGTGCATATCGTCATAGATTCCAAGACCTTCCTTTGTGAGGCTTGTCCGAAACTCAGGCATATCATTGACTGTCTTTGTCAAAAGCCAAATCATCGCAGGGTATAATTTTTGTCCCTTGAGGTTTGTGATATCGATATTCACAACAGCAGAATAGGTGCAAACAACTTCGTTAATAAAGTGCTCGTAGAACTCTCTGCGTTCCCAGTTTTCTATATCAATGCGTTTAAATGCCATAATCTTACCTCTCATCCTCTATAAAAGCTTACATATCTATCAAAGGCAGCTGAAAAATCACAATGCGTTCTCGGGAGTCCTTCCCTTCAAACAGATCTCCGCATTCGATTTCGTCATA
>JAZRNC010000165.1:0-5333 GCA_045647965.1 Eubacteriales bacterium
TGCCCTACCGCAGAGATTACAGGAATCATAGATGCCGCAATCGTTCTGGCAAGTCCTTCGTCATTGAACGCCCACAAATCTTCGATCGATCCACCACCACGTCCGATGATGATCACGTCAACGCTTTTCGTTTCGTTAAAATATTTCATCCCAGCGATCAACTGTTCGGGAGCACCCGGCCCCTGCACAAGAGAGGGATATAAAACAAGCTTGGCATATGGAAAGCGTCTGCCGCAGACGTTGATCATATCACGTATCGCCGCTCCCGTGGCGGATGTGATGATTCCAACACGCGTCGGGATCTTCGGCAGAGGCTTTTTTCTTGCGGGATCAAAAAGTCCTTCGTTTTCGAGCTTCTTCTTTAATTGCTCATAAGCGATATACAGAGCGCCAACACCATCCGGCTCAATACTATCACAATACAACTGATAACCACCGTCACGTACAAACGAGGAAATGCGACCGTGTGCCACCACCTTCATACCATCTTCCGGGATAAATCTCAGTTTAGCGGCGGACGCACGAAACATAACGGCACGAAGCTGGCTTCCCTCATCTTTTACGGTGAAGTAATAATGCCCGGTACTGTAATGATTCTTAAAGTTCGAAATCTCCCCTTTAACGTAGACGTCGGAAAGCGGAGAGATTCCGTCAAGGACTCGTTTAATATATTCGTTGAGCTCCGTAACCGTTAAAGCCGCAGGGAATCTTGTATTACCAATGTTTTGATTATTCATATTTCTGACTTTCGGAATGTTTCTGCCGTGAGCAGCACTGTCCCCGCTGCATTGTCAGAGGAGAACGCCGCATCGGCAAACATTCCGTATTTTTGTAATTTATTTCGGATAAATTTTGAACTCATTACCCCACCGGCATACAAAACCGGCAGTTTTCCGTAAAGTTCAAAGGCACCAAGCGTCATTTTTTCAAGTGTTGCAGCAATAAAGGAAAGCGTATACGCAGACGTTTTTTTAACGTCACCGGTCGTTTTATAAAGTTCTTCCGCTTTATTTTCTAACCCTGAGAGATTACACCAGGTTCCGTTTACCGACAGCTTACCAACGGCAATTCTCTCATTATACTCAAGGGCCGCTTCATCCATATACCGTCCGCACGGAAAAGGAAGTCCCATACGCACGCCGGTGCGATCGAGTGCCTGCCCACCGTTGATATCGCGTGAACCGCCGATTTGCTCTATATCGAATATTTTCGTATCGTTCGGGGTACAAAGAAGCAAATCCGTCGTTCCGCCCGATACGTGGAACGCGAGAAAAGGCTCGCTTCGCATACTTAAAATTTTCTCTCTATCCTCACCGCACGCAGAATACAGTGCCGCCATCACATGACCCGCTTGGTGCGAGAATCTGTATAACGGAATGTCGTTCGATTGTGCCACAAATTCAGCGGAGGCAACACCAGAGAGAAAGCACGGCATATAAGAACCCTCGACGTCACGAGGTGACACCGAGCATCCAACAGCAAGAAGACTTGAGTCTGGATGATTTCTGAAAAACTCGCCCATCACCGTCGCCGATTCTGAAAGATTGCGTACATGATGGAACACCGCATCACTCTGTCGAAGACCTCGTTCACCTTCCCGCACGGGAAGCGGAATTTTATGATTTAAGTGAACTTTTCCGTTTGTGTCACAAATCGCAAGCGACGTCGTATAGTTGCTCGTGTCAATTCCGAGAAAAAAATCGTTTTTCATCGTATTCCGAACTCCCCGGCGAATCATTCTTCGGAAATGAGATTATGATTGCGGGCGATCTTATTGAGAATACCGTTTACAAACGTGGGCGCGGTTTCATCGTCATATTTTTTTATAATCTCCACCGCTTCGTTGATTGCCACGCGAGTTGGTATATCCGTTTTCAACATTTCGTATACCGAGAGTCTGAGAATACATCGTGTAGCGGCAGACATACGGGAAATCTTCCATTTAATAGACGTCTCTTCAATCAGATGGTCGGTTTCTTCGCACGACAGCACGGCACCGAGAAACAGATCTTTTACAAACTCGTTATCTTCCGCTACCTCGTTCTCTGTATGGATCGAATAATACTCCTCGGGAGAATATTCCTTTTGAAAATCATATGCAAAAAGTATTTGAAATGCAATTTCACGACACTCACGTCTTGAAATTTTTCGATTTTTTGTCATTGTATAACTCCTGTTTTGCCAAAGCGGTTAAAAACCATATGAATTTTTTTTAACTATCAAGAATAATTATAATATAAATTTCCTATTATGTCAATGGATAAGAATACGATTATTCAAAATAATATTCATATTATTCATGAAAAAAATTAAATAATAAAAATTTATTCGTTATACGTAAAATTTTTGAAACTATCAACCATTTTCTCCGAATTTATGGTATAATAATAAGTATCGACAGAACGGAGGACAAAACATTGCATTCTCGTATAAATCTAAAAAAAATACTCACTGACTCCTGTATTATCTACACACTTCTCATCACCCTTGTGTATTTCCTCGGCGCATTTATCTCTGCGACATGGATCCCTACCGTTAAAATGGTTATCTCCCTTTTATTTTTTTCCGTTATTCTTTCACTTGGAAATGAATTTTTGAAATCGAACATTCTCGTTTATCCCATCCGCCTCTTTATTCATTTTATCGCAACTTCTCTGATCTTCTATATCGTCTTTATTGTTTGGGGCGGACTACTGCAAAACGGCGGAAAATTTCTCATCACCTTTTTCCTCTACACCCTCGTATACGTGATCGTGACGGTTATTTCCCGTTTGATCTCTTACATAAGAAGTGAAAAATCGACTGCGAATAAAACATACGATTCGCTGTATTCAAAGAAAAAATAATCAGTATGGAACTGAAAGTTATTGCAAAAATTCACACGGATTTTCCCGAAAAATTCGGTCTCCCGAGACAAAGCGGACTTGTCAAATCCCTTCGCGGGACAATTGTTTTCGAGAAGCCCTACCGAAACGCCGATTCTCTGCGCGGCCTTGACGGGTATTCTCATCTCTGGCTGATCTGGGGGTTCAGTGATACATTCGCATCCGCAAAGGAAGGAAAAGCAGAGTGGTCCCCCACGGTTCGCCCTCCGCGGCTTGGTGGAAACAAAAGAGTGGGCGTTTTTGCTACCCGCTCCCCCAACCGCCCCAATCCGCTTGCACTATCATGTGTAAAGCTTGACGGAATCAAACACACTCCGGAGGGGGACGTGCTTCTTGTTTCGGGCATTGACATGACCGACGGAACCCCCATATACGATATCAAGCCGTATCTTCCGCACGTCGATGCCATTTCGGATGCCGTCGGAGGTTTTTCCACCGATGTCAGCCATCACTCACTTTCCGTTGATTTTCCGATTGTTCACCAAACAGGTCTGAGTGATGAATTCATTGACACCGTGACAAAAATCCTATCGCAGGATCCACGCCCATCTTATCAGAACGATGACTCACGGGTGTATTATCTCTCTTATGAAAAATTCCGTATTTCTTTTATAGTGAAAAACGACACAGTAACGGTAACGGGCATTGCTCCCGAATAAATAAGTATCCCCGACTTCGCAGTCGGGGTTTTTACATATTTTGACGTATACGTTCATAAGCGCCCTTTTCAAGCCGAGAAACCTGCGCTTGTGAGATCCCGATTTCCTCAGCAATTTCCATTTGTGTTTTTCCGCCGTAAAATCGTTTATTTATGATTGAGCGCTCTTTTTCATTCAGTTTACGAATGGCATCCTTTAGTGCGATATCCTCGAGCCACATTTCGTCGGACGTGCTGCTATCGCTGAGTTGATCGATTACGAAGATTGAATCACCCGCGTCGCTGTAAACGGTATCGTAAATCGAGACAGGTTCTACAATCGCTTCCAGTGCCCGTGTGACGTCGGCTGGTTTTTCACCGATTGCGGATGCGATGGCTTCCGTAGTGGGTTCTCCATCTCCCTCGGCGGATAACTTTTCTCTTGCCGCCAATGCTCGGTATGCCAGATCCCGCACGGACCGACTGACACGAATTGAGTTATTATCCCGCAGATACCGTCGGATTTCCCCGATAATCATCGGAACGGCGTACGTTGAAAATTCTACGTCGATGTCCGTATTAAAATTATCCACCGCTTTTATGAGTCCAATACATCCCACCTGAAAGAGGTCATCCATATTTTCGTGACGGTTTGTAAACCGCTGTATAATACTTAAAACAAGTCGTAAATTTCCATCAATCAGTCGTTCTCTGGCGTCTGTGTCCCCGTTCTTTGCGAGAGACAGAAGATTCTTTTTTTCGACAGACGTGAGTGTCGGAAGTTTTGACGTGTTAACACCGCAAATTTCTACTTTGTTATAGTACATTTCGTACCTTCCCGTTTCGGTTTATCTTCTGGTATCATTATTGCCAAAAGCCGCCGTTTCTTATACATAGCAGAAAATGCCAACCCGACCGATCATATAAAATAACCCACGGTGAAAAATCACTTTCTCCGTGGGTTATCATTTTTATTTACTGAATCAGAAATTATAAATCGTACCTGTCTTTGCCGATGTGTAGATACCTTCGAGGATCTGTGTTACGCAGTATGCCTGTTCAGGAAGAACGCACGGATTCTTATCATTAAGAATCGCGTTGATCCACTGGCGCTGTTCGCGAACGGATTCATTATCACCTGCATCACCCTCATAGAACGCAACACCGCCGGCGTTGATATCTACTTTCGTTACGCAGGGGCGACCGTTCTGGATGTTGTTGATGAAAATTGTACCTTCATCAAAGTCTGCGCCGCCTTTTGTGCCGCAAATTGTCGTACGTGCCTCGTGACAGTCTCTCATATTGAGTGCCCAAGAGGATTCAAGAGTAATGGTTGCGCCGTTTTCCATAACAATGAAACCAAACGCGCTGTCTTCTGCCGTAAACATCTTGGGATCCCAGTCGCCCCAAACGTTACCTGTCTTGGTATCGTTATTCAGTTTGTGGAATGTCTGACCAACGCAGTATTTCGGCTTATAGTTATTCATCATCCAAAGAGTCAGGTCAAGCGCGTGTGTTCCGATATCGATGAGGGGACCGCCGCCCTGCTCATATTCATTGAGGAATACTCCCCACGTCGGAACTGCACGGCGGCGAAGAGCTGTTGCACGCGCGTAATAGATATCACCGAACGCACCGTTTTCCGCTTCATTCTTCATATAAAGGCTGCGCGCAGTCTGACGGTTCTGGTAACCGATTGTGAGTTTCTTACCGGAAAGAGCCGCAGCGTCAAGCATTTTCTTTGCTTCAACAGAGTTGATTGCCATCGGCTTTTCGCACATAACGTGCTTACCTGCATTGAGCGCATCAAC
>JAZRNC010000166.1:0-8909 GCA_045647965.1 Eubacteriales bacterium
GGATGTTTTCGTTTTGGTAATTCTTTTTCCTTATTCATATTCATCACCCATCCCATTATACCACAAATCGGCAGAGAAAGCAAGAGTGATATTCCGACTTCGTCGGAGTGATATTATCGCTAAGCGCGATAGTTATATTGAAGCCTTGCGGCTTCAGTGATATTCTATTCGCCTCCAAAACTCGCGAAGCGAATATCACTCGGCATAAGCCGAATATCACTGCGTAGCAATACAACTCTCCGCAGGCGAATAAAACTGGCGTGATACTCCGTTAAGAGTATCACGCCAACCATACGGATGTTTTAAAATTATGGCACAGTAAGAGGCTTATGAAATCAGACTGTAAACGTTACATTGAAGGTTTTCGATGCAATCTTAAATGTCAGTGTATAGTTACCGCTCGCCAGTGCTGCCGCAGGAGTAACTTCAATTTTACCTTCCAAGGTTACTGCTACTGTGTAACCCTCTGTCGAAACGGTTTCTTCGCCAAGCTTGAGTCCCGTTACCGAGATCTCACCTTCTGCAAAGTTCGAGAGATCAAAATCGGGAGTTACGAGTACCTTTTCGCTTTCATACGCAGCGGTAAACGTCGGTGCATCGGATTCGATAATCAGTACGATCTCGCCGTTTTCGGAGATAAACTCAATGTTTCTCATATAAACGTCTGCAATGGAGATATTCTGTACCGCATTCGAGGAAGTCAGTCGAATTACGCGAACACCATCTGCGAGTGCATAGGTCGAACCGTCAATGGAAACCGTTGAGGATGTATAGCCGTTTACAAATCCTTCGAGAACGACATCCGCGATTTCGGTTGTAATGGTATCGTCCGTACCGCAGCGGTAATCGGAACCTACCGTGAGTTCAGCATTCTTCGAAAGTCTCGTTTCTACTTTGCCGCTATGGAAGTTATATACGAGGTATTCAACGTACGCAACGCCGTTTTCGAATACCTGACCGTTTACGGCAAGAACTCTGACGAATTCTGCGTCAATATCGTAATTACCGAGCGAACCGTCCGAAATGTAGAGGTACTTGAGAGTTTCTACAGAACCAACTTCGTTATCGAATACCGCAACAACTCTCGCACCGTCGTTTACTTGGATGGTGGAAGCATAGCTGCCGGTGTTCTGCATGATCTTTCCGCCATCGTTGACAATGATAACGGTATCCTTATCGCATACGAAGTTTACACCGGAGAGTCCTGCAACGGATGCAATACCGCTTGCACTGCCGTTATGGATCGTGTAGTAATTTCTGCCGCTGAGTTCCACTGTGGTGCCGTTTGCCGCATCAATGATATACGCGATTTCGTAAATGTCACCGTTGTTCTGGATGAATTCTGTATTGCCCGAGAGGATAATACCATCTTCTACCTTCGGTTCAATGAGGGAATATACGCCTGCGGTTTCGGTATAGCGATATACTTTACCAGCGGTAGCGGAGCTGTCTGTTACGTAAATATTCTTTTCTTCTCCGTTAATAAACGCTGTGAGTACGTAACGGAACGTACCGTTCTCATAAATTCTGTATGCATCGTTGAGGGCTACAAGGTACTGGCTTTCTCTTGAGATGCTTACCCCTTCCTCGACCGCAACGATCGCACCCTTATAGATGACTACGGTTGCGGAAGTACCGAGAACCAATTTCTGACGAATGGATTCTGCGCTGATACCGGCTGCCGCATTTCCGAGATCGTACAATTTGTCGCCGATCTGCGCCGTATTTCTTGTGATACGTTTTACCGTACCGTCAACAATGTCGAGAATGGAAGCGATACGAAGTTCTTTTGCACCTGCGTTGTAGTAATACAGAACATAATCGCCGCTAATCGCTTTTTCGGGGTTGTACACGGTAATTTCCTTATCGGTTTTTCCGCCGGCAATATTGATCTTACCATTTTTGTCAATGTCGAGGAGTTCCATTTCAAATACGCGAAGGAACGCACGTTTTGCCACATTGCTTTCTCCATCATGCATCAGCGTAACACGATAGAAACCAAGCAGCGTTTCGAGTTCGTCAAGGTCAGTCACGATCTCAATCGTTCCGTCTTCGTCGTACGCATACAGAATGAGCTCGTTGTTGTTTGTGGAAAGCTCGTCGGAATATTCCGTAACAAGTGTATACTTGTTTTCACCGATCTGTACGGTTCCGGCATCCTTATTCAGAGTCACTGTATCAAATTCTTCAATCGTCGTCATAGGTACTGCGGAAAGTACGGAATAACGGCCATCTTCTTCGCTGAAGATCGTACGGAACTTCATTCCGATATGTGCGTTTGCCGCTCCCTGAAGACCAAGATCTGCATACGGAACGGTAATCTTGAACGTACCGTCATCGTTTACACATTCCAGAGTCACGTAACCGTTTTTCACAACACGGTTGCCGTCCACGGTATAGTCGTTCGTGGAGATCAGCGTAGCATCTGCCATACGGTATCCGAAGACTTCTTCAATAATAGAAGTGGATTCGTAATATGTGTTACCGTTCTGTGTTATTCTGCCAACGAGATATTCAGAAGTCAGAGCGTTAAATAGGATCACAGCCGTTTCCGCTCTCGTCAGAGTCTGTGTATAGTCTACTTTTTCAAGACCTCTGTCAAGACCCAGTTTAATTCCCGCGTTGATGTAGGACCAGGGGTAGTTTTCGTTCATTTTGTCGTTATCCTGACCGAGCGCACGAACGAGCATTGTCATCGCGTCCTGCTTGGTAATACCGCCCGTGGGATTGAACGTCGAGTGCGTCGTACCGATGATATAACCGGCAGCATTCGCCCACGAAATTGCTCCGTTGTAGAAGGGATCGTATAAGTCAGTAAAATTCGTTGTGTTTACTCTTCCTGCGTCGTCACGACCAAGCATCAGTCGGAATAAAAGGATCGACATCTGTTCTCTTGTAACAAATTCCGCCGGTGAAAACTCGTTGTCGCTCGTTCCTTTAATTACACCGATGTCGGATAGGATTGATATTTCTGTCTTTGCCACGTTGTCATCTTTCACGTCGTCGTATGATTTTGCAAATGTCACGGTACCGCAGCTTGCCACCATCAATGCAGCGAGCGAGGTACTGATGTACTTTTTCACGTTATGCATTCTTTTCCTCCTGTTGTTTAGCATTCGGTGTACGGCGTGTCTTTCATTCGCCGTGAGAATATGATATCATAAACGCAACGTACCCGCAACAGTTTTTATGCACATGAAACATTTTTGCAACATAAATTCATATATTTTTAATCATATTGCACAAATATGGAAAGAGTGTAATTCTATGGATTGAAAAACACGCCACGACATGTGTAAAAATTTATCAAATAAAAAGATCCTGCATCAGTAGCAGGATCCAATTGTATTCAGTTACACTCGCCGCTATAAAAAATGACCTCTTCCGGATAGCGCATTCCGAGCTTATCGTGCGCCACATCCGCTACATATTGATCGTCAAACGGCTTATTTATTTTCGCTTCCAGTTCGCTGATATACTCATCCAACGATTCCAGCTGCTTTTGCATTTCATCGACACGAACCATTTTCTCGTTGTTCTCCAGGCGAAGCACAACGAACATAAAAACAAAAAACAGCACGAACACGAGAATGGCAACACGCACGAACGTATTTTTCAGCATGTCACTCATTGATATGAATTCCTTCCCCATCCATCTTCCAGACACACGTATCTCGTTTCAACAGCTTTCGGTAACGCTCTGTTCTGCGCTCAAGTCGAACGCGTCGCAGGAATTGAAACAATTTGACGACAGTGTGACGATACACAAACAATACCACACATTTTATGATTTTGCAGACAAACGCTGCGGGGATAAACACCGTGTAACGGATGATCATTTTTATCCATTTCACAATGGCTTCCGAGAAAACCATCACGACCCGTCCCACCGTGAGAATATACAAAAGAAATCCCACGATCACAGAAAACAGGATAAAAAAACGAACCACACCGCTGTTTATCCAATATACGAAAAAAGAGAACAACAAGGTAACAAAAAGCATATACACGCTATCCGTCAGAAAAAACAAGATGAACGGAACCTTTCCTCTTTCCATTCCCTTTTTTTCGCCGGAATACGATGCAATGCCGCATAAAATGTGGATCACTCTTATTATATCGTATAATGCGCCAAAAATCAAGCCTAAAATAACAGAATACCCAACAATTATGATCTGTTTTTGTATGTAAACTTCCATCAGCCGAGTAATCGCGAGAAAAATCCTCGTTTTTCCTCCGATTTTTTACCGAGATAATAAACGCTGTCAAATTCCCCGTTGATTTTCAGTTCCCCTTTTTCCACCGAGAAACTCTCGATTTTAAGCGCTCTGCCCTCAATCGAGATCATCCCAAGAGTGGACGACACGGTGATCGCCTCTTCCGTGAAACTTTCCACTTCTTCAATTCCGCTTAGTTCCATCCGTTTGCGTGAAAAAACACAAATATCCTGTGCTCCGTCCATATGCCATTCCTCCCATAACTTTTTAGTTGATTATATGCAAGGAAGGAAGGAAATATGCCGGAAAAATAACTGCCGTACAAAAATCGCCGTACGGCAGTTGTCTGTCAGTCGTTTATCACTTCATACATGGAAGCGGCATCCGCTTTAGCAGAATGTTCGCGAACATCGAGCACGCGGAACTTTAAGGTTCTGTCTCCGTATGTAACGGCAATCACATCCCCTTCTTTGATATCGTACGAGGCTTTGGCTCTCTTTCCGTTTACCTGAACGTGCTCGGTATCGCACGCCTCGTTGGCAACGGTTCTTCTTTTGATAATTCTGGATACTTTTAAAAATTTATCAAGTCTCATATTTTTCTCCCTGACTGATTGTCATTCCTCAGAACAAGCGGCAATAAAATCGTTCACTTTATCACCGACGTCCTTTTCTACGTCTGCGCCCTCTCCCGAGAGAATAACGGCATCAAAAATTATATTTGTCAGAATTTTCTGGCGTTCCTCTTCCGTGACGGTGGACAAAGACGCCACGTTTTCCGCCATCCGACAGATCACGTCCTCGCTCTCGCCGAGATCGCATCCGTTCTTTCTTGCTTTTTTCACAACTTTCTTTGCACGAAGAAGGGATGGGTACTGTTTCGGCACTGCTTCCAGAGTCTCGCGCAGAGTCAGTCTGCTTTTTTCCACCTTTTTGATCTTTTCCCAATTCTCAAGCACCTGTCCCGAGCCATCCACTTCCACGCTTCCGAATACGTGCGGATGACGGGAAATCATTTTATCGCAGATATCCTGAATGACATCGTCCACGGTAAAACCACCGCATTCCTGCTCGATCTGGCTGTGAAAGATCACCTGGAACAAAACGTCCCCGAGTTCTTCCCGCAGAAGCGCCGTATCGTTCGTATCAATCGCTTCCACGACTTCGTATGTTTCCTCAATCAGATCCGTACGGATGGAAGCATGGGTTTGTTCCGCATCCCACGGACAGCCGCCCTCCCCTCTCAATGCCGCCACAAGCTCGACGAGAGAGGTAAAGTCGTGCTTTGCTTCCTTTTTTAGTTTTTCTTTTCTATTTTCAATTTCGCTGTTCAATTTTCTTATCCTTTCTGACTCGAACTCTAAGATATGTACGTATTTTATAGAGAATATCTTCAACACGGAGCGTTCCGAATACGACGAGTGCGAAAAAATACACGATCGCTGCAAGAAGAATCGCCGATATACACGCCACGTTTTCCGACAAAAAATGCACCCCTGCGGAATACACGTACTTTGCCGTCATAGCACACGCAACACCCGCTATGAGCGGCAAAAAAAATGTCGTTTTGAAATGCAATCGGATACCCGTGAATTTTACGACAAAAATAAAATTCACGACCGTTACGATGAAATAACAGCACAGCGTGGAGATCGGTGCACCGACAATTCCATACCGCCCGATAAGTGTTAAACTCGTCGCCACTTTCACTCCACCGCCAACAAGCATTGACAGAACGGGATATTTTTCTTTTCCGCATCCCTGCAAAATGGAATTGGTAAGTGCCAGAATGCACACGAAAAATGACGACGGTGCAAGTACCGTCAAAAGCGGTGCAGCCATATGCGCCGACGTGTCCGTATAGAACAAACATAATATAGGATCAGCAAGAGTTGCCATTCCCATCGCGCACGGAACGCCGAGGATCACCGCCGCTCTGAGTGCGTTTTCGATGAAACGACACGCCTCATCTTTTTTCCCTGCCGCGAGAGCTGACGCCACGACGGGAACGAGTGAATAGGCGATCGGATACACAAGCACCGGCGGAAGATTGAACATCGGCACCGCCAAAGAGGTATAGTTTCCCCATAGAGTTGCCGCTGTCTCTTCCCCAATCCCTGACTCACGAAGCAGCCGTTGAATCAAAACAGTATCGATCGTATTCGTCAAGCTCATCACGGATGCACTCAGCGTAACGGGAAGAGAGATGCGAAATAGTCTGGCAAGGACCTCACGGTACGGTGGCTTTTGTATGGGAAGCGCACATTCCGTGACCATCAGATCGCGATCCTTCCGAAAAAATTTGGCGATCAAAAGATAGACCATTTCAAAAAAAGTTCCAAGCGACAGTCCGCACACAGCGTATGCGGCAACGATGTGAATCGCATACCCCATACGAATCGCATACAGAGCCGCCGCGATCCCCACCGTCAGCTTCAGTACCGATTCAATCAGTTGGGACACAGCAGTTGGAACCATATTCTCGCAGCCCTGAAAAAAACCCTTCAGTGCCGCAGACACACAGATAAAAAACATTGTCGGCGCCGCCGCTATAATGGACAGCGTGGCTTTATCCGCCCCGATCCATTGTGCCAGTTCCTCCGCCGCAAACAGCATAAGGAAACTCGAAAGAATGCCGCACAAGGCAAATACTGCCAGCGCTGTACGGTAAATTCGCTTGGCAGCAAAAACCTTACCGGTAGAACGACATTCCGAGATCATCACCGACAGCGCCACCGGAAGTCCGGACGTCGCAAGCATATAGAGAAGCGTGAAAATCGAATAGGCAGAATTGTAGTATCCCATACCGGTGTCGCCAATAATCCGGTTCATCGGGATCTTAAAGAGCAATCCTGTCATTTTCACAAGCAAATTGGAAACCGTAAGAATCACGACTCCCGAAATCACCGTACTTTGTTTTTTTACACATCCTTTTTTGTTGTCAGGATGCAGTTTTGACAAATCGGCCTCCGATTCTGTTTCTCCGACGTTATCCGATAAATTCGCGGTATACGGAATGCGCCGGAATCATGGTATCACTGAAATACGGATTATCAAATACTTTTATTTTTTGCAGCAGTGCTTCCGCTTCGTCGCGGTACGGGCTGGAGGCGGGTACTGTTTCTAAAAGCGGTATCACGTGATGAGCGATAATAAACGGTTCGTATGGCAGAAAGGAGTTAATATACACGTCAAGGGATTTCGCGTTCGGGAAAATATTCTTTTCCTCATTCGCACGGACTCCCTCCCACAAATGCAACGAAAACTCCGCCGTTGCTCCGCGGAATTTATAATCGCGTACGATTCGTCTGAGCAGGCGTATCTCGTGGTGATGGAGAAATACGCCGTCGTATTCGATATCATCGTCCACACAAATGAAAATACTACGGTATCCGCCGTGAAACAGCCGCGTAATCTCGGGATAAACCGCCTGGATTCCCTCAAACACGTAAATATCCCTCTCCTCGGGGATGTATTCCTCGTATCCCACACGGCGAGTTTCCGTGAAACTATACCTCGGAATGTACACTTTCTTCCCGTCAAGCAGATCGGAAAGAAAATTTTCGAGATATTTAAGGTCTATCGCATTCACGCTGTCATAGTCGGGTGCCTCAAGATCCACCCGATTCTTAACGCCGCGATCCATAAAAAAGTCGTCGATCGACATCACGACTGCCTTTTTTCCGTCTGCCGTGATCCTCTCAATCAGCCGCTCCGCCGTCGTGGTTTTTCCCGAGCAGGTCGGTCCGGCCAGCGCAATAATTCTGACGTTTTCCCGAAGCACCTTATCAAGAGCAAAATCAATCTGTTTGTGAAAATCGGATTCGCAGTCGAGTATAAATTTCTCCGCATCGGCGGGAGTATTCACGTGAATCGTAAGTTTTTTCATTCAAAATACCTTTCGGATTTATTTTACGGTATCAAAAAACTCTCTCGCTTTATCGCGTAACGCTTCAAATTTTCTCTCGGCTTCGTCACCCTCATGGGCGCGAAGGTATTCGTACGGATATTTTGGCTGGAAGATTCGCTCAATACGAACGCTTCCGTCCTCAGCGGGAAGAGACACAAATTTTGTAACGGCAGATGCTCCTGCCGCAAAAATACTATGTACTTCCTCCATCATATATACATTATAGAGCCCCTCGTGGTCCACTTTTGCGTATCCGACATTTTCAAGATTTCCCACCGTGTTCTTCTGGCGGTACATATAGTATGGCAGATAACCGTTATCCATAAGCACTTTCTGTGAATAATTGACGCTCTGTGCCGCCACGT
Source organism: Eubacteriales bacterium (assembly GCA_045647965.1). Classification (GTDB taxonomy): domain Bacteria; phylum Bacillota; class Clostridia; order Oscillospirales; family CAG-272; genus UMGS1696. The sequence continues at coordinate 8,492 of JAZRNC010000166.1, forward strand.
TTCCGTCGAGGTCGAATTTCCCTTCGGTTTTAAACTCGGACGAACGCTTCACGCTGAACGTATGAACCGTAATGTTTTCCGGGGCAAGAGCCACCACCTGATCCACCGTCGATTGAAACGATGCGACCGTATCGTACGGAAGTCCCGCAATCAGATCGACGTTAATATGCTTTACACCGCTCTGACGGGCAGTCTCGTACGCCGAAAAAAACATATCCGACGTATGCGCGCGTCCAATCTGCCTCAGCACGTCGTCGTTCAAAGTCTGGGTATTTACGCTGATTCTGTCAACCCCGTGACGAACCGCCACGCTAAGCTTCTCTGCGGTGATCGTATCGGGACGTCCGGCTTCCAGCGTAAATTCTTCCGTTTTATCCGAGCATTCGCGGATGACACCGAGCAGAAAATCAAGCTGATC
>JAZRNC010000167.1:0-7183 GCA_045647965.1 Eubacteriales bacterium
CCCACTTTGTTGCCGTCCTCATCCACCATCCAGTACTTGAACTGCACAGTAGCCTTCAGATTATCGGGAATTTCACAGCCTGCGAAATTCTTAACCAGCTTCAGGCTTCCCGTCTTGTGGAAGGTATTGCCAAGGCTGACCTTAAGATGGAAAACGTAGATGCACTGAAAGCGGGAAGCGTTAACCTTGAAAAGCATATCGAAAACCTTCAGCAGTACGGCGTGCCCGTTGTTGTTGCAATCAACCGCTTTGAATCCGATACAGATGCAGAACTTGAGTGTCTCCGTGACATCTGCATTAAGAACAACGCGAAGTTCGCTCTTTCCGAAGTCTTTGCAAAGGGCGGAGAAGGCGGCATCGAGCTTGCCCATAAGGTTGTGGAAGCTTGTGAAGAAGAATCGGATTTCCATGTGCTCTATCCCGACGAAATGTCGATCAAAGAAAAGGTTGAATGCATTGCAAAGAAGATTTACGGTGCTGACGGTGTTATTTTTGAAGCCGGTGCACTCAAATCCCTTGCGGAAATCGAAGCACTTGATGAAAAATATAAGAAATACCCTGTATGTATGGCAAAAACGCAGTATTCACTTTCGGACGATATGAAGAAACTCGGGCGTCCTACCGGATTTGATATTCACGTTCGTGACGTCAAACTGTCCGCAGGTGCCGGATTTATTGTCGTTCTGACGGGTGATGTTCTAACAATGCCCGGACTTCCGCCGGTTCCTGCCGCAAACGCTATCGACGTGGATACAGATGGCAGAATCGTTGGTCTGTTCTAATTGAAATTTTAAAAAAGAGACTGTTTTCCAATGGCTGAAATAATAACAAAATCACCGCATGAGACGGAGCTGCTTGGTCAAAAAATTGGGGCAGCAATACACGGAAAGAATGTGTTTCTCGCCCTTTATGGAGATCTTGGGGCAGGCAAAACGGCATTTGTTCGAGGACTTGCATCGATTTTGTCCCCCGGCAGTCGAGTCAAAAGCCCAACTTACACCATCGTGAATGAATATCGCCGCGGAGACTATCCTTTGTTTCACTTTGATTTTTACCGTATTTCAAGCGAAGAGGAACTCGACGCGATGGGATTTGACGAATATCTCACATCAGGAATTTGTGTGGGCGAGTGGAGCGAAAATCTCGGCTCGCGCTTACCGTCCGATGCGCTTATCATCCGTATTGAAAAGCTCGGTGAGAGTGAAAGAAAGATAACGATCGACGGAATGACGAACGATTTCGACGGCGAGGTGCGTATATGAGAATTCTTGCTCTTGACACGACGGTAAAAACCGCAACGGTTGCATTGAATCTGAATGGAATGACAGAAGCGCAGTTTTCGATTCAAACCGATACTCACAGTACGACACTTCTACCGATGGTGGAATCCATTTTGAAAATGCGAGGCCTTTCTGTAAACGACGTGGATCTGTTTGCCGTTTCCTGCGGACCCGGATCTTTCACGGGGATTCGCATCGGTGTTGCAACGGTTAAGGGACTTGCTTTTATGAACGATACACCGTGCATTGGGGTTTCGTCACTCGAAGCGATGGCAAGAAATTTTGCTGGAATTGATGGGATCGTTGTACCTGCTATTGATGCGCGCCGTGGGCTTGTGTATTGCGCGGCATTCAGAGCGAATCGCGATGGCACGGTGGAGCGTCTTTTCGACGATGAACAAATACTCATTACCGAATTGATAGAAAAACTTCGTGTGTACGATGGAGAAGCGATCTATTTTACCGGAGACGCGAATCAGAAAATCTTGTCAATGGAAGGACTTCCGTCATCGGTTGCACACACACCGAGCATTCTGGCTTCTCCTTGCGCAAACGGAACCGCAATGGTAGCATACGATTACTGGATGGCATGCCCAGATTCTTCAAAATGGACGGCGGCATCTCTTGCACCGATGTATTTGCGTAAAGCGCAGGCGGAAATGGAGCGAGAGGAAAGACTTAAAAATAGCGAACAGTGAGGATTCTTATGAAAAAAATTGTAATTGGCGCAGATCACGCCGGATTTATTCTGAAGGATAAGCTTGCAGCATATTTGCGTGAAAAGGGATACTCCGTTTTGGACGTGGGAACAAATTCCGCGGATAGCTGTGATTATCCGATTTTTGCTGAAAAAACCTGTATGGCAGTAAAGAACGGGGATGCGGAGCTTGGTATTCTCGTTTGCGGAACGGGTATTGGTATGAGTATGGCGGCGAATAAGATTAACGGTATTCGTGCGGCGTGCTGTTCTGACGTGTTCAGTGCACGTTATACGAGACTCCATAACGATGCAAACGTTCTTTGTATGGGTGCCAGAGTGGTTGGAGAAGGTTTGGCAATAGAGCTTCTTGACGCATTTGTCGAAACTGAATTTGAAGGTGGCAAGCACGAAAGACGTGTCAATTTGTTAACAGATATTGAAAATAGACAAAAGTAATTTTATTATAATTTAGGGAGGAGATACTATGAAAAAGAGACTCATTACAATCGCAAGACAGTATGGTAGCGGCGGACGTGAAGTTGGTGAAAAATTATCGGAAATGTTAGGTTATAAGTTTTACGACAAAAACCTTATCACGCTTGCGGCACAGAAAAGTGGTTTAAGCCCCGATGCACTGCATTCTGTGGATGAAAAGGCGACAAACAGTCTCCTTTATACGCTTGCGCTTGGCTCTTCCGTGTACAATCACGGGCTTGAGAGTATCAACGTCCCAATCAATGATAGACTTTTTGGTGTTCAGTCTGAAATTATCAAAGAGCTTGCCGATCATGAAGAGGGAGCCATCATTGTTGGCCGCTGTGCCGATCACGTTCTTGCAGGACGAGATGACGTTGTAAAAGTTTTCATTATCGCAGATTTTGATACCAGAGTTCAAACGGTTATGAGCCGTCACGAACTCACGGAGTCCAATGCCAAAGACCTCATTATTCGAACGGATAAGCGCCGTGCGAATTATTATAATTATTATACCGGAGAAAAATGGGGTAAGACAGACCGGTACGATCTTGTCGTATCGACGAGCTCTATCGGAATCGAAGGTGCAGCTCACGTTATTATGGAATACTTGAAAGTACTTGATAAATAAACTGATCAAAATATCAAATAACCGTCCGGAGACTTACTTCGGACGGTTATTTTTGTCTGTGATTACTTATATATATGTTAATCAAAATTTATTCAGTTTTGCTTTTCTCTTCGATGATGCGGTCCATAATTTCCGCCGCATCTCGAACAAATTTGGCACACGGCCGTTCTTTGTAATACTGTTCTGTTCTTTTTTCGGGTGTAGGATTCGAGTCCTTTTTCAGAGAGGCGATCAGATCTCGGCATACAATCGAATCGTGTTTTTCTTTGAATTCCGCAGCCATTCTTTGAATCAATGCATAGTGGGCAACCTTTTGTTTGTCATCACTCGTGTGATCGTATCCATAAAGAATGCCGGCTACCATTGATATTCCGGAAAATGCACCGCAAACTTCCCGCATTCTGCCGATTCCTCCGCCGAAAGACGAACTCAGTTTCAACGCCGTCGTTTCATCCATACCTGTGACGTCACAAAAAGCGACGAGTACCGATTGTGCGCAGTTGTATCCGGACAGGAATAGTTCCACGGCCTTTTCCGCGTGTGATTTCTTTTCCATAACATTTCTCCCCATATTTTTTTATTATCATAATTATATCATTTATTTTAGAGAAAATCAATTCATAATCGAGAAGCTTTCTTTTTTTGCGTACAATATTATCGAAGCTTTTTATCAAAATTCTTGATTTATCCCGCCTGCTGTGCTATAATTTAAGAAACAAATCAAAAACATTTTAAAGGGGAATAAGGATGGATAATAATATTCTTGAACAATATGAAGATACCATTCGGCTGACAAAAAACGGACAGAAAATGGAGAACCGTTACTCACCGTATTGTGATTTTATTTATTATGAATCAACGCGTGAGGAGGGATTGATGCTCGCGATGCGCGTTCTCAAACCTGCTAACCCCTCTTATGTTCTCGCTTCCACACATGGCTGGCATATGAGTGTGCCGCAGTTTGAGTATATGGAAAAGCCGCAGAGCGAATATCTCACCGTGGAAGTGGATATGCGTGGGCGAGCTTTTTCGGATGGTAAACAGGATTGTAACGGATGGGAACTTTACGATATCATCGACGCCATTGAAGTGGCGAAGAAATTGTATGCCGACTATATAATCGATCCCGACGTCGTGTATTTTTCGGCGGGGAGTGGAGGAGGCGGAAACGCGTTCGCGATTTCCGGAAAATTTCCCGATTATTTTACTGCCATTACGGCACTGAGCGGAATCAGCGATTATGGTCTGTGGTATAAGAACGACAGTATTGGAGAATTTGTTGATGAAATGGACGTTTGGATTGGAAAGAATCCGACGGAGGAGATGTTCGCTTCACGAAGCGGTGTAACCACCATCCCGAATCTCCTTGCAAACATCTCGATCGTTCACGGTGCGAAAGATGAAAGAGTTCCCGTTGAGCAAGCTCGTTTGTTCGTTGAAACTGCAAAAAAATGGAATAAAGGGGATCTCGTGCGGTATCTCGAATTTCCCGAGGTGGGCGGCAGAGGACACTGGCAGAATATGACAGAGGAGCAGTACCGATTCTTTGAAGCGTTCTGCGAGGAAGACCGCGTCAACCATCGAACACCCGTAGTGCTTCCACGGAGCGGGAAACTTGTGATTGCGGGATATTTATTCACCAAGGCTTTTTCGGTAGTTATGCACGATATAAATCGCGTTGCTTCGGTTACGTACGATCTCGATGCTAAAACCTTTGAGGTTGATGCGCGAGAAGACGAATACGATCTTTGCGTGTACGAATAAATTTTTTACATTTTTTTGCTTTGTAAAATAGCTATATTGTTTTTTAAAACGTGACATAAATTAACATTCATAAAACCGTAATATTCGCTTAATAATATTACCGTAGTTCCGATGCGAACTGCGACAAAATCAACTTAAAAAATGAATGGAGAAACAATATGGCACAGAGCAACAACAGAATCGTAGTACCCGAAGCAAAGGCAGCAATGGAACAGTTCAAGATGCAGGCTGCAAACGAAGTGGGCGTAACACTCAACAAGGGTTACAACGGTGATCTCACATCCCGTCAGGCAGGTTCCATCGGCGGTCAGATGGTTAAGAAGATGGGTACGGTACGAAGTATGAAATACGCAAGAACGAACAGAACTGCCGCGGGGCATGAGATTGAAGTTCAGTACATAATTTCTGTGATAGGATAGCCTACTTCTATAATAATTTCGCAGGGGAATTACAGGTATTCACGAAGCTTTGCGACGTTATCGGGTGGACAATCAGAATTAAGTCTCGTTTGAGCCATAAAACGGTATCTGCTGATCCGGAAAAATCTATAATAAAGAACACCACGTCCGGTGGTTCAAATATCCGTTTTTAACGGACTTTGGCCAAATCGGAGGTGGTGTTTTTTATACTGTTAATGTCGATCAGTAGGGAACGGAGTCCATCAACTTTCCTTATATTGTTGAATAGCGTCAGACAGAATTGTATTGAGTTCCTGCATCGTGTCGGCAGTCGGTTCCGGAAGATGCGCAAACGGGAATGGAATTCCGAGCTTGTCGTACTTGATCTGACAAATTTTTCGGAAGTGAAGCAACTCTACCTTGTTCACACACGGATGTTCTTCAGCAATTTTGCGAAGTGCATGGATATTATCGGCCGTGCTGTTCAAGGTCGGAATAATTACTTGACGTAATGTGACCGGAATAGAGGCTTCATCCGCATGACGAAGAAACGTAAGAGGTTCATTAAGACTGCATCCGACATACTCACGGTACAGTTGATCGGAAGTGTACTTGATATCCAGCAAAATTCGATCAGTTTCTGAGAGCAGCGCCTGCACGGAATGATTCCATAAACTGCCGGAGGTGTCCAGACAAGTGTGTATGCCTTCATTGTGGCAGAGTCTGAATACTTCTCGGACAAAATCCGCCTGAAGAAGCGGTTCTCCACCGGAGATCGTGATACCGCCATCTTCTCCGAAATATTCTTTGTAACGTACCACCTTGTCGACAATTTCGCGGGGAGTATAGTGGGTTCCGCCATCAGACTCCCACGTGTCCGGATTATGACAGCATCCGCATCGCAGATTACAGCCTTTAAGAAACACTACAAAACGCACACCGGGACCGTCTACGGTTCCGAGACTTTGAATCGAATGGACAATCCCTTGCGGAGAATCGAATCGGTCAGCAGGATTGGTTATGTTTTTCATAGGGTCTCGTGGAAGGTACGACTGATGACTTCGCGTTGCTGCTCACGGGAAAGCTTGTTGAAGTTAACCGCATAACCGGAGACACGAATGGTCAGATTCGGATAAGATTCAGGGGACTCATAAGCTTTCATAAGAGTCTCACGGTTCATTACGTTAATGTTGATGTGATGCGCTTTCTTTGCAAAGTATCCATCAAGAATAGATACCAGATTTCCGACTCTTTCTTCTTCCGTTCTGCCGAGTGCTTCGGGTGTGATAGAGAACGTGTTAGAAATTCCGTCACGGCAATCGTCGTAGGAGAGCTTTGCTACCGAGTTCAGAGAAGCAAGCGCACCGTTTTCTTCACGGTTATGCATCGGGTTGGCGCCGGGCGCAAAGGGAGTAAACGCTTTTCTGCCGTCGGGAGTTGCACCGGTGTTCTTGCCGTACATAACGTTAGATGTGATAGTCAGTACAGACAAGGTGTGGATGGCATTGCGGTAAGAAGGAGTTTTTCTGAGTTCTGTGATGAAGCGATGGGTCATGTCTTTGGCGATCAGATCCACACGGTCATCGTCGTTACCATATTTGGGGAAATCACCGATGGTTTCAAACTCAGTGATAAATCCGTTTTCATCGGTAATGGGACGAACATTAGCGAAGCGGATAGCGCTGAGAGAATCCGTTACAACGGAAAGACCGGCAATACCAAACGCCATGAAACGTTCCACCTCAGTATCGTGGAGTGCCATCTGAATCTTCTCATACGCATATTTATCATGCATATAGTGAATGACATTCATTGTGTTGACATAGAGATGACTGAGCCACTGGATGTAGATGTCAAATCGCTCCATAACAGTATCGTAATCCAGCGTGTCACCCGCCAATACGGGCATCTGGGGACCGATATGCATCTTGCTGGT
>JAZRNC010000168.1:0-3414 GCA_045647965.1 Eubacteriales bacterium
CGTTTGTCAAGTAGATGTTTTTCTAATCCCTTTTACCTTTTGTTTTCCCATACATTGAAATTTTCTATTGAAATCACATTAACTTTATGATATACTGAATTCACCATAAGTCAAAAACCTATCTTTAAAAGATCACAATAATAACCCACTATCGTGGAGGACCATTATGAATCACAAACCATTCTTACCGAAGCTCTTGTCCGTGGACTATTCCACCGACGTCGTATGGTCGGACGCATACCTTTTCGTCAAAACCTCATGGACGAACGACGGCGCCGCTGCCGATTTCCGCGGAAAGATCTGCCTGGATTTCGAATTCTACAATCTCCGCCAAATGCGCGGCTCTGACGACGATCTGTCAATCAAATTCACGCCCTACCCGAACTGCACGGATTGGAGTGCCGACCGCATTTGTACCGTCGGAACCAAACACCGCTTCCCCTTTATGTGGGGCGGCGCAAGACGGGTATTTTTAACGCTCCTTGATGACAATTCCCTCCCCGTTCCGTTTATCGGGCGAGACGGAAAAACCGTTATGCGCGAATACGTCGGTATGGTCGAGATGGCGTGGGATACTTCCCCGTCCTGCCATCCGCTTCACGTGGAGATCTCCCAAAAAGAAATCCTATCTGCAAAAAAGCCCGCCGATCTCATCCCCGTCGGGAACGCGCTTCTTTGTCGCGACAAACCGTGCATGGTAAGCTTCCGCGGCGAACCGCTCGATTCGTTCGCACCAAGTCTCGTTATCCGAAATGTACAGAACAGCAGAATTTACCACCGTCCCATTTATTCTTCTACGCTTCTCGAATACACCGACACCGAGGCGCTGTATCACCTCGCGAGTGAGGACGTTTCTTGTGATATTCACTTCCAAGTCACTGAAAACGAACTCACGCTGACACTCGAGAATCCGACGGACACACCGGATACGGAACTCATTTCCGTTTATTACCCCCATCTCATCTCTCTCGGCGGCAAAGACAACTATCTCGTGGACTTTTTCACCACGGGACGTCTGGTCAGCGCACAGGATAACTGGCCGATTGGGCTTTCCTTCCCTTTTGACGTGGACAGCTTTGCCGGAATGTACAACGAAAATCTCTGCGCTGTTCTGTCCGCTACCAGCCTTGACACCGTACTTTCCCACGGAATCGAAGAAATTTCGGGAGAAAAATATGCCGTCATCGGTGCAGACCTTCGCGTTAAAGTGCCAAATGAGCAAAACGGACAGCCGTCCCTCACCGTTCGTGCAGACGTTTCTGTCAAACTGCAATTCGAGGAGAAAGGTGACTGGCAGACGATTGCAAAAATCCTCCGTCGCGACCTTCCCACCTACATCGATCCGCAGTACCAGAACTGCCTCGTGCAAAAGTGGATGCTCGATCCGGGGAAAAAGTCACTCGACGACGTGATCGAAAACATCCGCATCATCTCCGCGCTCACGGACAACTACCCGCAGATCGTCTATGTCGTCGGCTGGCAGAAGGGCGGTCACGACTTTATGTATCCCAATCCCACCGAAATCAATGCCGGCATTCCATCCATCGAGTACCTCAACGACAAGATACACGAATGCAAAGAGAAATACAACACTTGTCTTTCCTTCCACGACAATTTTGACGACGGATACCTCGAATACGATTTCGACCGCAATCTGCTCGCACGCGATCAAATGGGGAGCTACTACCGTGGCTGGATCTGGGGGATCGGTCAGAGTTATATTCTCTCCCCCAAGCGTTACGTTTCCTCCGGTCTTATGGCTGAACGAGTGAAGCGTCAGGTAGAAACGTTCGATCTTGCCGGATCGTATCACATCGACGTAATCACCTCCGAGGTCAGACGTTACGATTATTCCCCCGATATGATGGCAGCAGCGGACGAAAATTTCCAGTACAAGCTCGCGATTTTGGATGAGTTCCAAAAATACGGACTTGACGTCACGAGTGAAGTGCTCGCCGTCCCCACCCTCGGAAAAATGTCGTTCACCTGGCACATCCGTACCGGTCGGGAGCGTGTATTCCAGAACGAGCGTATGATTCCGCTCACTCCGCTCCTGTACCACGGAAAAGCCGTCTATAACAACCCTTCCTCCTGCAGTGAAAAAGCATTATTGGAAGCAATGATGTTCGGTGCTATGTCCGTAACTCAAGATCTATCCGGATACAAAGACGAACACGGCTTTGCGTATTATATGCTGACAATTCCGATCAATAAGTTTGCTATGCTGGAGATCGAACACTTTGAGTTCGAAAACGATAACAACACCGTACGCGCGATCTATGGACCTGACAGCTATGTTGAAGTTGATTTTGCTAATATGACGTACACGATGATGCTTGACGGAAAAATCATCGGCAAGGACTGGGTAACGATGGTACAGACCGCAGAAAACGTCTGCCTTGCCTACGCGAAAAACGCCGGCGAGTACACGTTCGATCTTCCCTGTGGCTGGAACACGGTATCCGTTTCCACGCTCACGTCGAACGGTGTGTGTGACACCCGTACTGCTTCTGCGGAAAATGGAAAGCTCCGCATCACACTGGAAGAAAAAACACCGATTAAAATCGAAAAGCTTTCCTAAAAAACATACTAACAAAAAATTGCCGTCGAGAGTGACCAATCGGTTGCTCCCGACGGTTTTTTTATCGAAATTAAACCATTGGTTTAACTGATTAGAAACGTATCAAAACACTATTGACAAAAAGTGATTAGATAGGTATAATATCAGTGTAGCCGGCAAAAAGAAAGGTGGAAATACTATATGAATCAGCAGGAAATATTTAACGGTTTATGGACGATTACAAAAGAAAAGCATGACGCTTGCAAAGCAGACGCCGCATCAGTAGATAAAAATCATCCTACTGAAAGAGGGGCTTTACAGTTAAAGGCAGGTATTTATAGTGTAGCAATAGCGGCGGGATTTATCTCAGGCACAGATCGCGCTATCGAGCTTATGAGTAAAAGATTTACCAATCTGATAAAGTTTTTCCCCGATCTCGCCTCGCATTATCAAGACTTGTCCGAAGATCAAAAAGGCATAATGGAAATTGCACTCTACCCCGAAGTGTTTATGAGATTGAATTTTTATAATACTTACAGCACCGATCTCGCAGAAGCAGAAAAGGATGGGGATCCTCAAAAAATTTTTAAGGCAAGAATCAAAAAAGAAGTACTTGACGAAATCCTAAATATGTGGCGAGAGTTCAGAGTGCAAAATGAGTTGTTCGCCTTTGCTTTTGATGACAAGGAGGAATAATAATGAACGAATACTCCATTCAAGTATCAAACGGAAAAGTAATCGGCGAATCCACATTTTACCTTTTAGCAAACGACTCTCTCGAAAAAGAATGTAAAAGACTTTGCGAGTTCACCGATGCACTGGATAAAGAACCCTCGAAGAAAAAAGAAAATATC
>JAZRNC010000169.1:0-3431 GCA_045647965.1 Eubacteriales bacterium
GTCGTCGGTTTTACGGTACGCGGTCATTCTCCGGCAGAGGTTGGTGCGTATCTTTCGGACTTTGGAATATGCGTGCGAAGTGGGTATCACTGTGCACCGATTGCTCATAAAACGGTGGGAACGTACGAAAATGGAAGCGTGCGGGTGAGTTTTTCTCACCGAAACAAAGAACCCGAGGTGTTGCGGCTGACGAAAGCGCTGAAAAAACTGGAAAACTGAATTGATAGGGGACAGTAATATTTTCGTGGGAGGAAAACTTTTTTGGAAAAAGTTTTCCTCCCACCTATTAAATACACCAGTCGTTTTTTATTCTTTTACCCACAGAGTATCCTCACGTTCTTCAATGGGGATAAAGATGGGACGTTCCAAGGGAGTATCGTTTGGCTGATGACAAGCAAACATCAGTTTACCCTCGAGAGTTTTGAAGATCATACCGTGGCCGCCGTCTTTTCCGAACAGCAGACGGGGATCTTGTGTCCATTTTCCCAGAATACTGCCATTGTCGGAGTAGGCAAGAGCCTCACAGTAACCGGCAGAATAATGACTTGACCACATCATAATCAGCCGACCCGAGGAGGTTCGGTACATAAACGGGCCGTCGGTGACATAGCTGTCTGCGTCCTTTGTTGCCCACTCGGGTTCGGAGGCGCGGAAGAGAAGGATGGGTTCTCCGACTGCGTGAGTCAGATCGTCGGACAAGCGTACCGCGCACATTTCACCGTTTCGAACTTGAAGCCATTCGTGACAGAATATCATGTACGGTGTTCCGTCAGGCTCGGTGTAAAACGTTCCGTCAAGACATTCCCAGTCGAGCGGTGTGATGGGGGAGGTACTGTGCGGAGTGAATTCGCCATCGGGTGTATCGGAGACGAGAATCTGTGTACCTCGGCAGGCAGTGCAGCTCTTAAACGTGGCAAACATATAAAATTTCCCCTTGTATTTATGAACTTCCGGTGCCCAGAAATTGTGTGTACCCCAGAAATCGTCGCTTCTTTTGAATATACATTTCGGCTCGCTCCAGTTTACAAGGTCCTCGCTTACGTATACGTCAAATCCGCAGTCCGGATGAGGGGCATCCCCCCAGCACAGAGGACCGCGAGTTCCATACATATAATATTTGCCGTTTTCAATGATAATATATGGGTCACGGATATTGATATCGGTTGTTTTCATAGAGGTTTCTCCTTTGTGATTTTTTCTTCATTCTATCATAGGTGCGTCGGATTGTCAAGAAGGTATTTTTTGCGGAAATACGCGTGTTTGAGAAGGAGAAAAGTACCACTCTTCCTTCAAAAATTCCGAGAACTCTTGTGCTGCGCGAAATTGTGTGCTATAATCAAACTATACCTATGTGAAAGGACAAATAACATATGATTACATTAAAAAAGACGCCCGGAAAAGATTTCATTATCCTGAACCTCACAGACCCACAGCTTGGTAATAAGGAATGGGCCGAGGATCACGTCAACGGACGTATTTTAAAATATACCCTCGAAAAGCTTGTGGAAAAAACAAAACCGGATCTTATCACCGTGAGCGGAGATATCGCTTGGGCGGGACACGATTTTGCGTACGATTCCTTTGCCAAATTTATGGACAGTCTGCAAATTCCGTGGGCTCCCGTCTGGGGGAATCACGACAATCAAGGCGGAACGGAAGCCATTGATGCGGTGGTCGAGCGGTTTATGGATGCGGAATACTGCATTTATGAAAAAGGGGATGCGGCGCTTGGTAACGGAAACTACGTGATCGCCGTAGAGGAAGACGGTATGATCGTGGAAGGGATCATTATGATGGATTCCCACGACAAACTTCCTTACGTAGGAGAAGACGGCACGGAAAAGAAGGTATGGGCGAAACTGAACGACGAGCAGATCGAATGGTACCGCAGTGAAGTTGGAAATTTGAAAAAACTCGGATGCCGCGACACGATGATGGTAATGCATATTCCGATCTATGCGTATTTCACTGCGTTCCAAGCGGCGTTTGATTTTCAGTATAACAATCGTGAAGTTACGCTGGAGGACAGTTATAACGGCAAGTGCTGGAAGGAAGACTACAAAGATTCTTACGGCGTAGCCTACGAAAAGGGGGACATTGTCTTCAGCTATCCCGAGGACGATCACGTATTTGACGTCGTGAAGGAACTTGGTTCTACAAAGCATATCGTATCCGGCCACGACCACATAAACAATTTCGTGATCTCCTATGAGGGTGTGAAATTTATTTACGGACTCAAACTCGGCGCGGGATGTTACTGGAATGAAAAATTGAACGGAGGTACGTATTTCCGCGTTACGTCGGACGGTGTATCGGAGACTTGGCACGAATACGTGGATGCAAGTCCCGTGATGAATGTCGGTGAAGAGAAGTAAATCGGACAAAAAACGAAAGAGACTGCTGCACGGTGTTTTTGAAACCTCTATACTTTTCAAAAAACTTTTGAAAAATATATTAAAAAAACGCCAACCTTTTTTCATTTCCTGCCACTATATAGGCAAACGGTACCGAGGGTAATAAAATGAACAAACAGCAAGCAGACGAACGAATCGTTGAATACCTGCCGAAAATTTACGGATTTGCGATGAAAAAAGCCTTTTCCTTTGAGGAGGCGGAGGAATTATGCTCTGACATTGTCACAGAAGTGTACGTATCGCTTCTGTCCGCCAAGGAAATCGTAAATCTTGACGGATACGTTTGGCGAATTTCCGAGCACGTGTATTCAAAATTCGTATCTTCCAAGAAAAAACACGAGGGAATTTCGATCGACGGTATGGATATTCCCGATGAAGCACCGATTTTTGAGGAAGATATCGAATCTGAATTTCATCTGCTGCGGCGTGAGATCGCGTTTTTAACACAGACGCGCCGTAAGATTGTGTATTTATTTTATTACGAAAACAAGCCTATCTCTGCCATCACCAAAGAGATGGGCATCCCTGAGGGAACAGTAAAATGGCACCTTAACAAAGCAAGAAATGATTTAAAGGAGGGCTTTACTATGGAAAGAAAAATCGGAAAGCTTGGTATTAAGCCGATCGAAGCCACGGGCCTTGGTCATCATGGAAGTACCGGACAGAACAGCGGCCCCGAGCACTACCTTGGCAACAAATTAAATCTCAACATTGTTTACAGCGTTTATCACGAACCAAAAACAATGGCGGAGATCGCAGAAGAGTTAGGAGTAACTCCCGTTTATATCGAAGATACGGTTCGCGAGCTGGAAGCAAACGGATTTTTGGTTCCGCAAGCGGGAAACCGTTACACCACGTACGTTCGGTTTAATCCGGAAACGTTCTCTATGGAACAATGGGAGAAACGCTTGCAAAAGCAAATGGAGGTCGCCGAGCTGTTAGTGCGTGAATATGTACCGCAGGTAAGGAAAGCTGTCGCTGACGTAGGGGATATCTATATTCCAAGCGGAAATCGAG
>JAZRNC010000170.1:0-3183 GCA_045647965.1 Eubacteriales bacterium
GATAATATCTCCGTAAATGCCTTTCGGGCCGGATTCAAGCAGTTCTCCGGCAAACAGAGACAGAGCAATTGCGGCGCAGGTCTCGTTGTAGACTTCCATATTCGGTAGGTCATAGTCGTATGTAAAAGCTTCGCCGTGATGTGTTGCGCCAACTCCGCCGGTAATACTCATTCGTCTGTTTACGATATTATCGAAGACACGGTTACAAGCTTCGAGGAGTTCTTTGTCCTTGTCAACGTTTGCGAGCATTGCCATTGCTGTATAGATATAACCGGCTCTGACGGCGTGTCCGAGAGCTTCTTTGATGTCACGAACGGGAACGTCATCCTGGCAGTAGTATGTGGTGTTGTCGCCAGGCTGTTTGGTACCGCGCATATTGATAAAGTGACGGGCAAGGGAAAGCGCCTTTTCGTCTCCTGTGTAATGATAGAGTTTAATGAGGGCGAGCTCGATCTCCTCGTGGCCGGGGGTGGAGAATTTTGCCGTTTTCTCTTCCACGAACGCGCGATAGATGCAGTCGATGTTCTTTCTCATACAGTTTAAGAGTGTTTCTTTTCCCGTTGCTTTGTGGTAAGCAATGGCAGCTTCGATAAAATGTCCCGTACAGTAAAGCTCGTGGTCGTTACGTTTGGTAAAGATGTTTTCGGGTTCTATCGTAAGAAAATGTGAGTTGAAATATCCGTTTTCCAGCTGATTTTTTTCAATAAGTGCAACGGATTCGTCGATGATCTTTTCAAGCTCGGGGTGGGGCTCACGTTCGATGAGGTACGCTGCGCCCTCGATCCATTTGGCAACGTCGGAATCCCAAAATACGTGGGGCTGGTTTGGTTCTCCTTCTTTCCAATCGCAGCGAAGTGCGGCAAAACGACCGGTTTCGGCGAATCGGTCGTATACTGCCTGCACGGTGCTGTTCTTTACAAGATCGAGATATACCTTCCAAAATCCGCCCTTGATATCCGTATTTGCGAAATGCAGGTTTTTCATAGCAGTCCTCCTTGAGTGCAATTATTTTTGTGTTTTTTGGTGTATTTTGAATCATTTTTTCGGGGATAAGTTTTTTAAACCGTATTTTTGGTAATCCCTTCGGATATTATTGACAAAAATACAAGTTCATATTATAATAATAACATAATCCGTGGTTCCATAAAACTGCGAAATGCGAACAAAAGGTGGGAAAATCCGACTTATGTTTGAAACGGTAAAGTATATCAGCTGCGGGAAGTTTATCTCGTCCGGGAAATGGATTCATCCGAATCGTGTGATTGACAGTCACGAGCTGATTTTCGTTCTGGAGGGGGAAGTATACCTTAATGAAAACGGCGTTGAGTATGTCCTTCACAAAAACGATATTCTGCACCTTGAGCCGGGGGTCAATCATTTCGGCTTTCGGGAAAGTGAGGACACATCGTTTTATTGGGTACACTGGACGGGGCATCCGGATGAAAACATGAAAAAGCAGTTTTCACCTGAAAACCCTTATACGATCTTTCTTTTGTTCAGTCAGCTTCTTCACTATTCCATTGATGCGCGATTTGTGGAAAGCACTGACTACGTTATTCGCCTGATCCTTGCAGAATTATATGCAGATTCTGCACCGGTAACGGAGAATGCGCTTGTCAAACGAGTGACGGATTGGATCCGATCAAACAGTTCACGAGCGCTGACAGTAAGGGATGTGTCGGATCATTTTGGATATAATGCGGATTATCTGAGCCGTTTATTGAAAAAACAGTACGGGCAAAATCTTAAAGATTTTCTTGTGAAGTCGAGAATGGAATTCATCAAAAAACAGTTGCTGTCAAACCGGCAGCTTCAGGCGTACAGTGGCGTTTTCGGTGTCAATTCTTCCCTCGGGGAAATTGCAGCAGCCTGTGGATTTGATGATTACAAAGCCTTTTTGAAATTTTTTAAATACCACGAAAAGATGACACCGACGGAGTTTTGCGCAACGTACGTGAAAACACACATCAACGACCACTGAACCAAATATGTATATCACTTGAGGAGAAAGAGAATGAAAATCGAAAAATATATGCAGTTTAAAAATACCAGCGCCCTTCTTTCCGAGCGGAAACAATCTGTTCAGGGATTTGCCGTTTTTGGTGACATAGCGTTTGTATCATTCCACAGCGGTGTCTGCGCGGCATATGATCTCGTTTCACGGAATGAACCCCCAATCGGTCAGTTCCGTTTTGGCTCGTATAATGCCGGAGAGCCGGACAATCGCTACGCCAATCACGCCAATCAGGGAATGTTTTCGAAGCAATACTATGAAGAAGGGGATGAATTTCCGCTCCTGTACGTCACCGCCGGGAATTCGGGTGAGCAGGACGAAGAGGGCTACATCGGTTACTGTGCGGTAGAACGCATTACCCGATGCGGAGGGGAGTTTTCCTCCGAGTGCGTTCAGAAGATCCTCTACAACAACACGGGGATCGAAGACACGCCGTGGGAAACACCGGGATGGGGGTGGTTCGCGTACTTTGCTGATACGGAAAAGGGATTTCTGTATACGCTGTCCGCGAGATACCGTACAAAGATGGAGTTTATTGACAAATATAATGAGAACAACTACATCGTAACGAAATACCGTTTGCCCGCAATCCGTGAAAAAGGGGAAAAGGTAGTGCTTCATCCCACCGATATCGTGGATCAGATGCTCTTCCCGTTTGACGTGCTTTTAACGCAGGGCGGAGTATTAAAGGACAACTGTATTTGGTATACTTTTGGCACGGGAACGGAAACATATCCCAATGCGATCCGTGTGTTTGACCTTGAAAAACGTGAAATTACTCATAGAATCGACTTGTCCGACAGCATTTTCCGTGATGAGGAGATCGAATGCATTGATTTTTACGATGGAAAAATTCTCGTAAACACAGCTTTTCATGCGTTCGGAGACGGTGCGATATATCAGATTGATCTCGAGCAGTAAATAAACAAAATACCAAAATATTTCAAGAATAATGCTAAAGGAGAAATTATTATGTATCAGATTCCATGGAAAACCAAAGGGATTGTTCTGACGGCGCCGCAGCCTTACAAACAGGAAGTCCGCACCGTTGCGGAGTTTATTGAACGCATTCTCGCACCGTCCGGTGTCAATCTGATCGTATTACAGACACGTTATCGTTATCAGTTTCAGCGACACCCGGAATGCAGAGGATATGACCCCCTTTCTCC
>JAZRNC010000171.1:0-8773 GCA_045647965.1 Eubacteriales bacterium
GTGGACGCCGAGCTTTACAAATGCATGCTTGACGAATGGATGGAGGAGGAAGGAGTACGTATTCTGCTCCACACTACCGTCATTGGCGCATATGTGGAAGACGGAGTTTTGCGCGGAGTTTATTGCCATAGCAAATCCGGAATCGGAATTATTTTAGCTGAGCGCACTGTCGACGCAAGCGGTGACGGTGATGTTGCCGCGTATGCAGGCGTTCCTTTTACCCAACGCGATCCTAAAAAAATTCAACCGGTTTCCGTGGTGTTTGGCATTGAAAATGTTGACACAGAAAAATTCGAAGCTCATTTTTTAGATAAGAGCAAGGACGGCTTCGCGACTGTTTTTGACCAAGCTGCAGCGGCGGGCGAATGGACCATCCCCAAGCGACGCGGCGCATGGAAGATACTAACACCAACGGGAAATCTTAAAAGTCTTAACCTGACTCTTATCCGCGAAATTGATGCGACAAATGCTGTGGATCTGACACGCGCCGAGATTGAGGGACGAAAGCAGATCACCCATATCATTTCGCTATTCCGCAAATACGGCAAGGAGATCGGTCTTGGTAAATGTCAGCTTCGAGCGATAGCTCCTCAGCTTGGCCTACGCGAAACCCGAAGAATAAAAGGAGAGTATATTCTGACAGGTGACGACGTTCATAGTAAGCGCACATTTGATGACTCGATCGGACGTTTGATCTGCACGATAGACCTATACGGTGAGGCGAGTTATTGGCCGGGTAAATCGGAAACATTCTCGGTTCCTTACCGTTCTCTTATACCGCAAGGTATCGACGCGCTTCTTGTAGCGGGCAGATGCATTTTGTGCGATGATCTGAGCTTTGGCGCGGTTCGTCTGATGGTAGGATGCGCTCTGACAGGGCAGGCTGCCGGAGCCGCAGCGGCATTATCCCTGAAGGATTCGATCGGCATACGCGATGTGAATATAAAAAAACTGCAAACAGAACTCCAAAATCTTGGGGCATTATTAGAATGATGCGGCATCTTTTTTATCAACACGAGCCAAAAAAGCACATTTGCAACGCAGATGTGCTTTTTTTACGAAATTTGCCCTTATGGCAAGTGAAATAGCTTCTCTATAAAATATTTGTTCATCTAATGAAGTGGTATTTTTCACTGTCACTTGCTATGTCCTCTAAAATCTTGACAACCTCCCCCAAACGTGATACAATAAAATCGGAAAGGTGGTAGAGATATGACAAAAATTGACTTTGCAAAAGACGGAAGTGCGTACATATCATCAAAGATTGAAGAAGCAATAAGCAATCAAAGCCGCACAGCTACGGTTAGCGGTCATTGGGAGATCAGTGAGGCGATACGGTTGCCGTCGAATTTTACACTGATTCTGGAAGATGCTCATTTACGAATGGCCGACGGTGTTTATTCCAATATGTTCGTGAACGAAAACCACGAAAAAGATATCGGCAAAACAACCGCCGGTACAGACAGAAACATCAATATCATCGGTCGAGGCAAAGCTATTCTTGACGGTGGAAAATACAACGGACTCTCGGAGAAAAATCATTCGCGAAACGGATTGCCGCACATTCGAAAGAACAACCTTCTTCTCTTCACTAATGTCGACGGATTTAAGATCTCCGGAATCTCCTGCCATAATCAACGTTGGTGGGCGTTGAATTTTGTCTATTGTTCAAACGGATATATAGGAAATATCGATTTTTGCGCTAACGATACCGGCATTGACGAGAACGGTAACGAGTATCACGGCTTGAGACGGAACAAATACGACGAGGTTCTGGTAAAGAACGCCGACGGAATCGATCTTCGTCAAGGATGCCACGACATATTGATCGAGAATATCACAGGATTCACCGAGGATGACTCGGTTGCGCTGACCGGCTTAAACGGAACCCTTGAGAGAACCTTTGCGGTAGAAGGCCTTCCGTCCGATATTTGCAACGTGGAGATCCGAAATATCCGAACCGCTGCTTTTTGCACGAATGTGCGTCTGCTGAACCAAGGAGATATCAAACTTCACGATATAGTGATCGATGGCGTTTACGATATGGGACGCGAATCTGTTCATATGGACAGCGGAATTTTTGCGGTTCGCATCGGTGACACACATCTTTACGGCCCGCGTCATTCTACGGAAGATGAAACATACAATATTACAGTTAAAAACGTTCGCGGCGAAGGATATTACACCGTCTCACTCGCAGGAGCTGTGAAGGGACTCGTGCTTTATGGGATAGAAGCAACGAACGGGGCAAAAATGTTAAAGGATGAACGCACGGTATAAACGACATCTTTTCTGTCAACTCATCTCATAAAAAGTCCTTGAAAACATGAGGTTTTAAGGACTTTTTATTTTTTGTGTCTTTCTAAAAGCAGAAAAAAGTCAACAGCTTTCGGTATACGAAAAGAAGAAATCATGGCAAGTGTCAAATCAAACAGTATGGAGGCGACGAATTTTATATAAAATTACTTGATAGCGTGGTATGCATATCGTATACATGTAGAAAAGCACAGTCGATCTTTATTAAAAGGAGACTATCACTAAGAGACACGATATGCTGACCGGTATCAATATCCATCACATTTGTTATACACCTTACCGCGATGCGCTGACGGAAAATCTCGATGTTGCCGCTGAAATGGGCATGAATATCATAAGCTATAACAAATGCTAGAGCACGCCGGATCCACTCGAGGAGATTCGCCGCGCTACGGATAAATGTCACACTTGTGGTATAAAACTGATGCTCTGCATGGATCACTGCTTCTGGTACAAAAAATGGGGAAACACCGGAAGAAAATGAACTAAATAAATCAGGCGTGGCCGAGTCACGTTTTTATTTTTATATAACAAGTCAAAAAACTTTTTTGTACCATTTCAAAATTTATTCACGTCGTCCAAATAATTTGCAACTTTTTTGTGTTTTTTATATTGACAATTTTCAAAATTTGTGTATAATTTGAATTATGGCATAATAAATAATTATTTCGATATTTTGGAGGGTGTTTTTATGAAAATGGAGATTATTAAACCGACGAGTGAGCATATGGAATGGGCTGATTGCGAGATTGGCGTTATTATTCATTTCGATGTACCGGTTTATAAAGAAAAGTATTATTTCAGACATCATTTCGGTGATGTAATTCCGCCGGATGTATTTAACCCTACCAAATTGGATACGGATCAGTGGCTTTCCGCAGCAAAAGCACTTGGGGCAAAATATGCAGTGCTTGTGGCAAAGCATTGTACGGGATTCTCCCTTTGGCCGACTTCGGCGCACGAATATAGTGTCAAAAGCTCCCCGTTCAAAAACGGTGAAGGCGATATCGTACGCGACTTTTTTGAATCTTGTAAAAAATTTGATATCCGTCCCGGACTGTACTGCAGTGCTTCGTGCAATCAGTATCTTAGTGTAGATAATCCAGGAAGAGTCATTTCCGGTGATCCGGAAGAGCAGAAAGAATATAATAATGTTGTTATGACACAGCTTCGCGAACTCTGGACGAACTACGGAAAACTGTTTGAGATATGGTTTGACGGTGGAGTTATGCCAGTGGCACAGGGCGGTCCCGACGTTGCATCGCTTCTTAAGGAATTACAGCCGGATGCTGTTGTATTCGGAGGACCCGGTGATACAAAATCCTTGATTCGTTGGGTAGGAAACGAACTTGGCGAAGCACCCGAGGATTGTTCTTCACTTGCCTACGGTGGTCAGCTTTGGTGTCCTGCAGAGTCGGATTTCCCGAACCGTTTCCCCGAAAATTCAGATCAGAGCGGATGGTTCTGGCGCGAGGCAGAAGATGATTCCGTGCTTACAGGGGAACAGTTATTTGGAAAATATCTGACAACGGTTGGACGTAATACGAATATGCTCGTTGGAATGGTTATCAACACGGACGGAGAATTCCCGGCTCGTGACGCAGTGGAATTCGCAAGAGCAGGAGAAATTATTCGGAGTACCTTTGATAAACCTCTTGCGGTTAGCGAAGAAGACTCAACGGTTGTTACTCTGCCGAAGGATACAGAAAAAGAGCCGAAATACCTCGTAATGCGTGAGAATATTGCAGAGGGTGAGCGTGTGAAGGGGTATACTGTTCATGCGTATGACAAAGAAGGACTTGAGATTTTTACCCATAATGGTCAGGTGATTTCTCACAAGCGTATCCTTGATATACCTGCTGAAACCGTTAAGGTCAAACTTGAAATCACAGACTCTGTTGCAGATCCCAAACTTTTACCCATTGAAATCTACTAAGATCGGATTCAATAACATTCATATGTAACATAATGGAGGAAGACAAAATGCCAGAAATCAAACATATTGAAGATGTTTTGGTTGGTCAAAAATATAAGCCCGGTATGACCTTTGAGTTTGGGATTGATTTACCGGAGGTGGATGTCAAAGAGTTTGCTTTGTTGGTCGAGCACGATGGCTCAAACGGGGCAAATATTAAGTCTATGCTCACGCTGGCTGAGGAAGGGAAGGCTCCGTACTGTATTTCCGTTGGGGTTAGACCGGGAAAGATTGTAATGCCTGACGGATCTGTTCGTGATATGAGAATGAACAGTTATGATCTCTTTGACAAAGAATACGCCGATTTTCTTGTGTATGAATTGATTCCGTATATTAAAAATAAATATGGCTTTAAGATTGCAGAGTCGCCCGATATGCATTTCGTAAGCGGCGGATCGTCCGGTGGTATTTCTGCTTTCGTGATAGCGTGGTTCCATCCCGAATACTTCCACAGAGTGTACATGAGTTCACCCTCGTTCCTGGCGATGGGCAGAGGAAATGAGATTCCTTACCTTATTCGTAAATACGAAACAAAACCGATTCGCGTATTCGAAGATTGGTCGGAGAATGAGCCGAACGATTATTTCGGCTGGAGCAGAGGTATTGATGAAGAAGCTAAGGCGGCACTGCTTTTTGCGGGGTATGATTTCAATTATGCTTATTATCCCGGTGAAGGACATTGCAGTCGCTATAAAGATTATGATGAAGCGTACAAGCGCAACGAATGGCTTTGGAAGGATTGGCAGACCAAACCGATCACCCCACTCGGAAATTCTCCGCGAGTCAGTAAGGTTATCCCCGCCTGCAGCAAATGGGAAACTTGTTCCGAATTTCCGAATAGGCACGTCTATGATATTCCGGAAGCTCTTAAGGAATATGACAATGTTGTTCTCTCGAGCGATAGACTCGCTTGGTATGCGGCGAACAAAAATGACGATATGGTATATATGTATGTTGCAGATGATAATATTTCCTATGGTAGAAATTTACTTCATGCAACACTCCATACAATTCCGAGATTTAATCCCAAAGGAGCAATCGACCTTGCCATTGACGCAAACGATAGACTGTATGTTCTTTCCTCGATTGGTATTCAGTGTGTTCGTTCGTATGGACTTATTGACGTAATTCTTGATCTTCCCGACGACGGAAATCCTCTTGAAATTGCCGTGACAGATGCTCTTTATGTAAGAACGGATAAGGGCATTTATCGCCGAGAACTCTGCGAGGATTGTACCGATTTTGCTGCTCCACGTAGAAAATACACAAGTTATTACGATTGATTCTGCTAAATAAAAATAAAAAACTGTCGCATTTCAATAATTTTGAGATGCGACAGTTTTTGTGTTATAAGTTATTATTCTTCGTTTTCTTCTGCGTCTTCCGTCTGACTGGCGGTGATCTTTTCATAGTATGGATCGATCATGATTTCTTTGATTTTGGGATATACGGCGTACACACCCATCATAATAAGGAGAGAGGGAAGAATCACGAATGGAACGATAACACCGAGCGGAATGAAGATGACCATCAAAACATATTCGAGGAAGAGAACGGCAAACGTCCCGAGTAAAAACATAATGTTTCGCTTGATGCCAAGAACGGTAAATAGGAGAGCGTTTTTGAACATTTTGAAGATGGACAAATCAAAAGTGATAAGCATCAAGTAGATGTACTGACGCATAAAGAAGTACATTAAAGCAAGGCATAGGCTCATAAAGAACATCGTCATCATCATAAATCCGGAGCTGTAATTGAGGCTGAAAAACACGATGTCATAAACAAGAAGCGCGATGATACCAACATCGAGGATTCCATAAATGATAGCTTGTCTCAGATTTCTTTTGATGCAGTAGAAGAAGTCGTGCATCATAAAAATCGGCTCTCCACGGAACATATTACGGGTAAGATAGGTACAGCCCACACGAACGAGACCGAATGTGATGATAAGAAGTGCACTGAGTGCAAGGAGCACGTAGTCAACGGTTGTCTGCACGGTTACTTCTGCCTGACGAGAGAACATGGTCCAAAGTGCTGAGTGGGCAGCGGAATCATCAAATAACATCGCACCATGAAGAGGCGCATAGATGGTGTAATACGGTGTTGTTGTATGAATCGAGAAATAACCGCTCATTGCGAGAAAAAAGAAAAAGATAGGGAAGTTACCGAGCACAAACAAAATGTTGATGCTAAGCATCGGATTCAATTTTCTCCAAAGTAATTTGAAGAAATTGAGCAGGGTAGGATGTTCGGAAATTTGAATTTCATCATCCGAGACACCTTTTCCATCACTGTACATGAATCGGTCAAACAGACTTTTTTTCTTTTTAGGGGTGTTCTCGTTGTCGTCTGTTCCGTTTGAAATGTTTGGATAATTGCGGTCGTAATTTGACATAGTTTCACCTTGAATTATATTAAGATAACCGAGATAAGTCCGGTGAGATAAACAGCGCCTGAGTACGGTAGAAATAATTTTATCCATTCCGCGGTAAGTGAGAGGGAAATCCGTTTTTCTCCCATGGAGTGTGCCGTGCGAATCCCGTTTGAATAGACGGTGGTAATGGCAGTTATTACAAGGAAAATAACCGTGGATAATATGTAGAACGTAAGTCCGACGGACCATTCCGTTGATATTCCGTTCAGTTTACCGGTAATTGATAGTGCCGTAAAGCAACCTGCAAAAATCCCTCTCCTGAAACATAAGTACGAGGCAATGAATCGATAAAATATCGTATACGTCGAGACAAATAAAACAATGAGAGAAATCGTGCAGGGAATGACACTGAGAACGGCGGACAAAACCGCAGACGGTAGGTTTCCCGTAACCACGGGACTAACTATCAAAAACTCAGCGGATCCACAGTGGAAAAATACCAGGTAAGACACGCCGAAAGAGGCGGCAGTTATAGAAAAATAAAATATAAAATATGCTAAAATGTATTTGTACAGATTGTCCCTGATACCGTTAAGATATGTGGTAGTTTTCATCAAATATCCTCCGTGCGGTGTTCTTGCTTGATTATATGCAGTACCGAAGCGGAGAATACACAAATTTATTATATAGTATATCATAGAATAACGTATAAAACAATAACATAAATGTAAATTTCCCGAATAAAATCGTCGGTTCTGCAAATTAACACTAAAAAAACAAAAAAATGATTGAAAAAAGGAAAAAAATACCGTATAATATTATATAGTTATCTAAACGCGCTGAAATCACATTCCAAAGGAGCTATTATGAATCAAAACGAGATTTCTCAAATATTCCGTGACCCTCCCGTTCTTGAAACGTCCCGATTGTATCTTCGCAAAATGACAAAAAAAGACAGCGCAGATATGTACGAGTATTCAAAACTGGAAGAGGTTACGCGATATCTTCTTTGGGATCCTCACGAAAGTGAAACGTATACGTATAAATATCTCTCGTATCTTCAATCAAGATATCGTTCGGGCGATTTTTATGATTGGGCAGTTGTGTGGAAACAAAATAATAAAATGATCGGAACGTGCGGCTTTACGTCATTTCATCTGGAATCTAATTCTGCGGAAGTCGGCTACGTCTTGAATCCGGATTACTGGGGATGCGGAATTGCGCCCGAGGCGGTGAATGCGGTATTGGAATTTGGGTTTATAAACCTGAATCTTCACAGAATAGAAGCGCGATATATGGTGGATAATACACGAAGCCGTTCCGTTATGGAAAAAGTCGGTATGACGTACGAAGGAGTCAAACGTGAGGCACTGCATGTAAAAGGAAAATATGTGTCAGTCGGTGTTTGTGCTATATTACAACAGGAATTTTTGACAAAATATATCAAATGACAAATGTCGGTACTGTGTCTCGTTTTTTCGGGTACAGTACCGATTCTTTTTATGAATGTTTCGTTTGTATTGTGTGAAATATTTGAAAAAAATCACTCGGATTCATTGACAAAAAATTAAAATTGAATTACAATAATGTATTGTGATATCAAATATTTAATATTTATTGAAAGGAAAAACAAATGATAAAAAGACTTGCGCAGAGTATTCGTGAATACAAACTTCCTTCCATTCTTACGTTCTTTTTTATCGTCTGCGAGGCTGTTATCGAGACTTTGATTCCGTTTATCACCGTAAAACTGATTAACGGTTTGGAAAACGAACTCGATATGATGGAAGTATTAAAAATCGGCGTGCTGCTTGTTGGTATGGCGTGTCTGTCCCTCATGTGCGGTGGGATAGCAGGTTTTACGTGTGCGAGAGCATCAGCAGGTTTTGCAAAGAACTTACGTCACGATATTTTCAGTCGTATTCAGACGTATTCGTTTGAAAATATTGACAAGTTTTCCTCTACATCTCTCGTTACAAGAATGACGACCGACGTAGCGAATGTCCAGATGGCGTATATGATGCTGATTCGTACAGCAATCCGTTCTCCTCTTATGTTGATTTTTTCAATCGTAATGGCGTATACGATGGGAGGTGTACTTGCTACAT
>JAZRNC010000172.1:0-6473 GCA_045647965.1 Eubacteriales bacterium
CTACTGAAACTGCAGAGAATTACTGTTTCGAAAAAAATGGTAACGACCTTTATGTAGCTGACCTCCCGGATCCGAATGAAGTCAAAACCGTTACGATCACTATCGACAAGAGCAAGCTGACAAAAGAGGAGTATACGAATCACGTCGGCGCTGCAATTTTTGCCCCCGAGTATTTTACAAACGTAAAGGCTACGTGGGCTCTGTTCAATAGTGGGACGTGGACTTCTAACTTCATTTCCGCGCATTGGACTACTCCTAATCTGACCACCGATGCAAAGATTGGTCTTTATGTTAAAGGCGAGCTTACGGGCGACTACAAATTCCCGGAAAATACAGCTTCTGTTTCCGTCACCGTCGATGGCTATGAGATTGAAGATGTTACTGTTAATAGAAATACGAAAGTGGTCTCTGGATATATCCCGCTTGGAACAAGAGAAGAAGTGCTCGCAGAGCTTGAAACCCCCAGCGGCGGCACTCAGGTGACTAATATCAATGTGATCCTGGGAGAAAACGATGTGCCGCAGTGTACCGTTGGCGGTACGGTGCCCAATGATAAGATCGACCTTACTGTTTCTACTACCCCCGTGGCTACGGATGCTATTAAGGTTGTGGGTGTACTGGGAGTAATGTTGTCCGAAGACAATTTCAGGGATGCTTTACAGTCAGAGTTCCTTGCGGAATTTGACCCGGATGGAAGCAAGAGCTATAAGGAGATTTGTGACATTATCAGCAACCTTACTGCATCGGAGATCCCTGGAATAGATCCCCGTTTTGCCGCTATTGTTTTGAGGGCCCTCAACGCCGATTACAAGCTGACAGCAGATGATCAGATCGGTATGGCCATCTTGGTCAATGTACCTAGCGAATATGAGCTCGCACAGAATGGTACCATTACTCTGAATGGCAATGCCGTGGAAGACTTGTTTGAGTCCACGGCGGGTGAAAGTGAAATTTTCCTCTTCGGCCATGTGCTGGGTAATCCCGAACCCGGCGAAGAAAGCGGCAAGCCTGAACTTGGTTCGATCACGATAGATGCTTATCACTCTGAATCCTTCAGCAAGATCGAAGACGGCAAGCCTCTGCCTGATCTGGACAATTTGATTAGAATAGGTGCAATCAGTGCTGAGGTTCAGGATAAGAATCGTGAGAATATCAGTGTTTATGCTGTAGCTGCAAATTGGTATCGCGCTTCTAAAGCAGATAATTACGCAACCATCGTTGAGGTTGAGTACGATGAAGTCGCTGATACCGAGAACAACATATACTTAATGGAAGTTATCGTAGTTTCTAATCCTTACATGGTTGACCCGGACACGTTCGGTTTAACCCCAGAGGGTATCCATTCCGGTCGCGACATCTATGTCAATCCCAATACCAGCGGATGGGACTACGCAATCTATGAGCATCAGTTCCTCTCGCTTTCAACTTTGGAAGAACGAAATTATTTCACAGTAAAGATCGTTCCTGTTGCAGAAGACCCTGATATTCCCGACGGCCCTGTTGAGTCTGATGGTACCGTTGTAGAGCTTGGAGAAGATTGGATCAGCCGTTCCGGTAATACTGTCACGATCAACGTCCCGAGTGGCGAGAAGTATATGCTCGGCATTATGAATCATGCTGACGATGAGTATGACGATCTCGGATATTATAGAGAATACTTTAATGAATTTATTGGTGAGACGATTCTGACCTCTGAAAATATTGATGAAGTATTCAACGACTGCGCTGTTGGATTTTCTGACGGCGAAATGGAAGGCTATTACGGCGATGTCAACATTGACAAGCTGCTCACAAGTGACGGAACTCCCATTGTTCTGAACATCACTGAGGATCAGTCTATCTTCCTCTTCCATGTGGCTAGCGCTCCTTTCATCAATAGCTATGGATATAAGGCATACGCAATTCTTGGTGTTCATGCCGAAGCATACATCTATGATTCCACCATTCCCGAAGAACCCAAAGAACCCGTAATTGAAGAACCCACTATTGATACTCCCGACCATGACGATGGCGACGTTACTGTTGATCTTGATGGTCTGAAAGACGAAGCAAAAGAAGTTGCAAAAGAAGTTGCTGATGCTAACCCCGGTGCCGACATTAAAGTTTCTGTTGACATGAATGTTGAAGTACAGACATCCAACGAAGTTGACGCGGATGAAAAGGATGCAATCGAAGAAATCGCTGCTGCTCAGAGCGAAAATCTCGAGTATCTCGACATTATCATCGAAAAGAAAGTTACTATCAATAACGGCACTCCCGATATCAGCCCCATCAACAAAACAAACGGCCTCATCGAGATCACGATTAAATTCCCGACCGATGGAAAGACCGATTTCAAGATCTACCGTTATCACGATATGCATTCGAGCGAACTCGGAGATGACGTTCAGGTTTTGACGAAAGAGCGTAACGATTTTGGTGAACGTATCGTAGTTGATTATGATAACGACACGATCACCATCTATGCGAAGTACTTCTCCACATACGCGATCGGCTACAGCACAACCTCTAACGACGATTCCGATGTTATTATTCCGCCTATCGCTCCCATTTTCCGCGTTAACGTTGAAAATGTTGTCGGCGGTACTATCTTCGTAACACCCAAGATCTCTGTTGTTGGCGGTACTGTTACTGTAACTCCCACACCCAATGAAGGATATGAACTTGTCGAGCTCGTCATCATAAATGCAAACGGCAAAGAAGTTTCTTATACTTCTATCGGCGCTAACAAATATACATTCAAAATGCCTTTCGGTAATGTTACCGTAACAGCTATTTTCACCGAAACAGAAAAAGAATGTCCCAAGAATTCCGCTTGTCCTATCTGGTCCTTCATCGATGCTTCCACCAACGCTTGGTATCATGACGGTGTTCATTACTGCATCGAGAACGGCTTGATGAACGGTCTGCCCGGAAATGTGTTCGAACCTAACGGCGCTACCACACGTGCTCAGTTCATGACGATCCTGTGGCGTCTGGAAGGTCAGCCCGTTGTAAACTACGCCCTCAGCTTTACAGATGTTGAGGAAGGTCAGTGGTACACAGAGGCTATTCGTTGGGCAACATCCGAAGGTATCATTAACGGCTACAGCGATACTCTGTTCGCTCCCAACAATGCAATCACCCGTGAACAGATCGCAGCTATCTTCTGGCGTTACTGCCAGTATAAGGGCTACGATGTCTCCGTTGGACTCAGCACCAATATCCTCAGCTTCGAGGATGCTTTCACTGTCAGTGAATGGGCAGTTGATTCCATGCAGTGGGCTTGCGGTTCCGGCCTGATCGGCGGCGTTGCTGACGGAAACAAGATTTTGCTTGATCCTACCGGCAATGCTACCCGCGCACAGGTTGCTACTATGTTGTGGCGCTTCTGCGAAAGCATCGCGAAATAATTTTCCCGATACTGTTCTATATTAAAACACAAGACCGGCAGAATGATCTTCTGCCGGTCTTTGTTGTATAAGAGATCCGGGGTTAATCCGAAGAGACGGTTTGTTGACGAGCGATTTATAAACCACACATCGTAGCAGCTTTCTGTGGAAAGAAAATAATCTGACACAATACGGGATGCAGTCCCATGGAGTACGCTCGTGTTTATAAGCTTGCGAGGAGCGTGTCTGAACTCCCCGGAACGCCAAAGACCGTGCGTGTGGTCTTGTACCCGAAGGCTTCACTCGTGCGTTTAAAAGCTTTCACAGACTGCTCTGAGTGAATGTCGTGAAAAGAATACACCACAGAAAGAAAAAACGATTGATTTGATGTGAAAGTATGCGATTGACAGTTGTTTAAACGATCGTTATCATTTGACAAATCCAATAAATCAGCCCATAGATTACGCCTGCAGAAATGCCGTACAGGATGACGGGACCGGCAATCGTGAAGATTTTAGCTCCCACACCGAGAATAAAACCCTCGGATTTGTTATCAATGGCGGCGGAAGAGACAGCATTTGCAAATCCTGTAATGGGAACGAGCGTACCGCCTCCGCCGTGCTTGGCGATCGAATCAAATACTCCAAATCCCGTCAGCAGTGCAGTCATGAATATCAGTGTAACGGATGTCATTGTTCCCGCGTTTTCCGTGGACAGACCAAAGTGGGTATAGAGCTGACTCAAGGCTTCTCCGACGACACAGATCAGCCCGCCAATCGAAAATGCTTTTAGAGAGTCTCGCAGGAGTGGGGATTTTTTGGCTCTTGCCTGAGCGTATCGTTCATATACTTTTCCGTTCATAATATTGCTCCTTATCTTGACATAAAAGTAGTATTTCTGCTTTTTGACAAATTATTCGGAGAAATTTTAATAATTGCGAAGAAATGTTTACATTTATTTTTGTATTTCATTTGACATTTTTGACTTCATTGTGTATAATATAAAAGTACAGTTATTTTTTGAAATTATTTTTGAAAGGAATATGATTGACATGACTTTTTTTGAAGAAATTAAGCGCAACGCATCTAACGTAACCGATAAAGCAGTAAAGAAAACAAATGAACTCACCAGCATTGCAAAGCTCAACGTAAACGTAAAATCAAACGAAAACAAACTCAGCTACGTTTTCGAAGAAATCGGCCGTCTTGTATATGACGCACAGAGTGGTGAAAATCACGATGGTGAAATTTCAGACTACATAATGAAAGCTGATAAGCTGAAGGCAGAAATCACGGCTGCGAAAAAGCAGATCGCGAAGCTTCGCAAAGTTGTAATTTGTGAAGGCTGCGGAAACGAAATCTCTGAAGAGTCGGCATTCTGCTCTTTCTGCGGCTTGAAGCAGGAAAAGCCCATTGAAGAAGAAGCGGCGGTTGAATGCTGCTGCGCATGTGATGAATGCGAAGAAGCTGAAGAAGTAAATGAAGAATCCGCTGAAGAAGCAGAGAAAATCGAAGAATAATTAAAAATCGGATAACGGGGGCCTGCGGTTTCGTTGGCTCCTTTTCCATTGGGATTTATGGGAGAAAATGATATGATTTTAGAAGAGGGAAGACCTTTACATGAGGAAGGACGGCTGCCGAAGGAGATTCGCGTCTACGATTTTCTGGATCGACTTGGGATACACTACGATAGAGTCGACCACGAAGCCGCAATGACGATGGAGGCTTGCCGTGAGATCGATGAGATCCTGGAATGTGAGATGTGTAAGAATCTATTTTTGTGCAACCGTCAGCAAACCGTGTTTTATCTTTTGCTGATGCCGGGGGATAAACCGTTTAAGACGAAGGATCTATCCGCGCAGATTGGCTCGTCCAGGCTCTCGTTTGCCGATGCGGAGGCGATGGAGAAATATCTGGACATTACGCCGGGTTCTCTTTCCGTTCTCGGACTCATAAATGATAAAGAGCATGAGGTAAATCTTCTGATCGACGAAGATATCCTTCGCGGAGAGTACGTGGGTTGTCATCCGTGCGTTAATACCTCAAGCTTGCGCATTTTGACGAAGGATATTCTTGAACGGATCATTGTCGAGACAGGGCACAAGCCGACGGTCGTTCGTTTGTGATTTGAAAAAAGTTGTTATACATAACAGAGGAGGGAGAAGAGCTTTTTCGTAAAAAAGTTCTTCTCCCTCCTCTCAACACACCCCACATCTCAAAAAACTTGAAAGAAAAAGATGCAAATCGGGGGAAGGAAAACTTTTTTAAAAAAGTTTTCCTTCCCCCGAAAATTGTTACTTGTAGCTTTTATATTGTTTGATTATTTTGCGAGCTTGGAAACGATTTCTTCGGTATCGGAAGCAATCATAAGTTCTTCGTTTGTGGGAAGAACGTATACCTTAACCTTGGAATCGGGTGTGGAGATTTCCACAGTATCGGACTGATGGTGAACCTTAGCGTTGAGTTCTTCGTTGATCTTTACACCGAAGAATTCGAGGCCAGCACACGCTCTTTCACGAAGTTCGGTGTTGTTTTCGCCCATACCTGCTGTCCATACGATCGCGTCAACACCATCCATAGCAGCGGTGTAAGAACCGATGTACTTTTTGATCTGATATGCGAGAGTGTAAGCGGCACGGTATGCCTTCTTGTCGCCGTTCAGGATAGCAGCTTCAATATCACGGCTGTCGGAAGAAATTTCGGATACGCCGAGGAAACCACACTGCTTGTTGAGGTAGTTGTCAGCCTGCGCGGGAGTCCAGCCTTCGCGTTCCATAAGGAAAGGAACGATTGCGGGGTCGATGGAACCGCAGCGTGTACCCATCATAACGCCTTCAAGGGGAGTGAGACCCATGGAGGTGTCTACGCAGCCGCCGTTGTTGATGGCGGAGCAGGAAGAGCCGTTGCCGAGGTGGCAGGTGACGATTTTAAGATCCTTTATATCCTTGTTCAAAAACTTTGCAGTAGCGTTTGCAACGAATTTGTGTGAAGTACCGTGTGCACCGAAACGGCGGATGCCGTATTCCTTATAATACTTTTCGGGAAGTGCGTAGAAAGCGGTAACGTCGGGCATTGTCTGATGGAATGATGTGTCAAACACAGC
>JAZRNC010000173.1:0-3080 GCA_045647965.1 Eubacteriales bacterium
ATCATCCCGGCGAGTGCGTGTTTTGCGTCAAACGGATCGTCCGTTTCTGTATACACGTACCGTCCGACGTCGGTTTTGGAAATTCGCTCCGCCATCTCGCGGCACATCGCTTTTGCTGTTTCCGCATCATCCGCCCGTGCCGTAATCCGGATTCTCACTTCATGTTCGCCTGCGTAGGGTGCAACGGTAGGATTTTCGGAACTTTCCATCAGTTCACGCAGCATTTGCTCAGCGGCGGATTCTCCAATCCCGTAGAGGTGCAGATTCAGACTATACAGTACCGCACCGGAAAGTTTCATCAGATACGGTTTCGCACATTCCATAAACATCGGCTCGCACTCCGACGGCGGTCCGGGCAAAAGGATCGCATACTTCACGTCGCCGTCCACCTCGCCGCTCATCGCAATACCGGGCGCCGTTCCCCATTTGTTATGGAGAATCTCCGCACCTTCGGGAATCATTGCCTGAGAAAGATTGTTTTCCGTCATCGTTTTGCCGATTCTCGCAAAAAACTCCTCGATATTCCTCCGCACACCCTCATCCATATGCAGCTTTTTTCCAAAACAATCCGCCACGACCGTTTTCGTGATGTCGTCACACGTCGGGCCGAGTCCCCCCGTCAGAATTACGATATCTGCTCTGCCAAACGCTTCTCTCACCGCCTCGCGGAGTCTTTCGGGGTTATCCCCAACGACCGTCTGACGGTACGACGAAAATCCGAGAAGGGCTAATTCTCTCGCGATAAACGCGCCGTCGGTATTGATAATGTCACCGAGCAACAGCTCAGTTCCAACACACAAAATTTCACAAACCATAATTTCCTCCAAAAAAACAATGGACTACCGCATCGGTGGAACCTTCCCCATCCATGCGATAGTCCGATAAATATCTATTACCAAACGATCTTGTCGCCACCGCGTTCTACGGATTCGAATGCGCTCATGATAACCTTAAGGATACATCTCATCTGATCATGTGTTACCATTTGTGTTTCTTCTCCGTCGATCGCACGTACGAAATTGCGGTAATAATCGTGTACGTCCGACTGTACCTTTTCAATATCGTATGTATCCACCGTAATGCTGTCACGAGGAGCCATCGTCTTCGTCAGACCGCTCGCGTTCACAACGGGAATAACATCGGATTCGTGCCAAGCCTTGCACTTTACGACATGCGCGGGGATATCCCAGTGCGGAATGATCGCGCTGCCGCCCTTCGCACGCATATAGAATCTCGGCATTTCAATAAAGTTATACGTACCAACTTCGCAATATGCCTTCTGACCGCTCTTATATTCGATCCAAAGCTGGAAGCCGTCATCTACCTCGTCGTTGGTGATGTGGTCAAAATTACATCTGACGGATGCGATATCGTAACCGAGGATCATGCACACCTGGTCAATGATGTGAATACCCCAGTCGTACAGCATACCACCGCCGTACTGTTTAATTCCTCTCCAGTCGGACGGGATACCGCGGCTGCCGTGAATACGGGATTCAATATTGATGACTTCGCCGATCTCACCGCTTTCCGCAATTTTTTTCATCGCAAGAATGTCGATATCAAAACGACGGTTCTGGTGTACGGAGAAAATCTTGCCTGCTTTTTCTGCCGCTGCGATCATTCTCTCAAGGCTTTCCATAGAGAGTGTGACAGGTTTTTCCGAGATAACGTGTTTGCCCGCTTCAAGCGCCGCAATAGCAATTTCTTCGTGAACGTCGTTCGGTGTTGCGATCGTTACCATATCGATCGTCGGATCTGCGAGAAGCTCTTCTCTTGTATTGTATACTTTAACGCCGTCAGCTGCCGCTTTCTCACGCTTTTTGGGATCGATATCATAAATACCCGCGAGCGTACAAACATCACTTTTGAGGAGGTTTTTTACGTGGAAACCTGCCCCCATTCCACCATATCCAATAACTGCAGCATTCTTTTTCATAATATCTCCATTCCTCCGACCGGACAAAAATCGTCGGACCTCTATGTAAATGTTACTTCAAAACCATTTTTCTTACTAATGATGACCGTCCGATAACAGATCCATCCATCACCGCTTATGACACCTTGCCATAATCCTATGAAGTACTATAATAATTATACAATATAATTCAAATATGTCAAGTGGAATAGGGATTTTTTGTATTATTATTTTTGCTAAAGTTATCCTATTCTGTGGCAGAATTTGTATGCTCTCCCACCAAAAATATCGTACCGCATAATGCAAAAATCATTTTTTTCGCAAACCTCTTGACAAGGAAACCTTTGTTTGTTACAATATTATATAAGGGATATGTTCGCGTCATCCGTTCACGCACAGAGAGAAACAGCCGCTGAAAAGTTTCCGTGAAACGACGTCGGGTACCACCCTGCCGAATAAAACGGCCAAACAACCATATAAAATTGAGTGAAAGCTCGGGTGGAACCGTGCGGTTTTTGCCGCACCCCGAACAGATTTTTTCTGTGCCGATGCTTTTTTATTTTTTCGGCACGACACATTTTCATTCGAAATGAAGGTATGCTCTTATGTTTGAAGTGAAATTTCAAGACAAAACGATGTCGTTTGATGCGCCCGTAACCGTATACGACGCAGCAAAAGAAGCAGAACTCATCTCTCGCGAGATCATCGCCTGCAAAGTAAACGGCAATACCGTCGACCTTACCACCACCGTTTCCGGCGATTCCACCGTGGAACTTCTCACGTTCGCGAATGCTGACGGTGCACACGTATTCCGCCACACCGCATCCCACGTTCTCGCCGCTGCTGTAAAAAGACTGTTCCCCGATGTAAAACTCACCATCGGTCCCGCCATCGAAAACGGATTCTACTACGACTTTGACTCCGACGTTGCATTCACTCCCGACGTTCTTTCGAAGATCGAAGGCGAAATGAAGAAAATCGTCAAGGAAAATCCGAAACTCGAACGCTATACCCTTCCTCGCGCCGAAGCTCTTGAATTTATGAAGAACGAGCCCTACAAGGTAGAACTCATAAACGAACTCCCCGAAGACGCGGAAATCTCCTTCTACAAAATGGGTGACTTCACCGACCTCTGTGCCGGTCCTCACCAAGTCGGAGGCCA
>JAZRNC010000174.1:0-7225 GCA_045647965.1 Eubacteriales bacterium
GGCCTCCGACTTGCTTCTCTCACAAACGATAAGGTTGATCTCATGGCAGAAGTTACATTCGGTTGGGAAAAGGCTGACGAAAATGCTGCTAAGCAGTATAAGCTCTACTCCATCCGTTACTACTTCGTTGATGACGAAGCAAGCGAAACTGAATGGGTAGCTCTTGCTAAGGGTGGCAATGAAGTTGCACTTTCCAAGCTTGCAGCTGCTGGTATCCACTTCGGTGAAGTTGACAACCAGATTAAGTATACTGCAATTCTTGATGATACCACTATCGTTCTTGACAAGATTATCGCTGGTGACGAAACAATCACTTATGCTGGTAAGGAATACGTATTCGAACTCGAATATGATCTGAACAAGGCGTATACTGGTACTGCAAGAGAGAGTATCAACATTAGATTCGGCGATATCACTGGTGTAGATTACACAGTAGCTGGTAAGTATGGATTCGATGCTGATCTCGTATTCGATTGGTCTACTGAAACTCTTGAAACTGTTTACAGCAGATTCCTCCCCTTCAACTAATCCCCCTTCATCTTTAAACTAATTCATACGATTTAAAGATAAAAAACCCCTCGGGCCGTTTACCGAGGGGTTTTTGTTATCTCCTCTTGCTTTCCCGCCCCGCCTGTGTTATAATGTGTTATCACCATTTTCAAAGGAGCTGCCATGGCTATCACTTCGGCTAACACCGCGGCATTCTTGCCAACCACCCCCGACGAGCTTACCTCCCGCCCCGATTTCGTGTATGT
The DNA here is from genome assembly GCA_045647965.1 of Eubacteriales bacterium. Lineage (GTDB taxonomy): Bacteria > Bacillota > Clostridia > Oscillospirales > CAG-272 > UMGS1696. Next base: position 756 of record JAZRNC010000174.1, read on the forward strand.
TTCGGGAGATGCCTACGTCGATCATCCGTCTTTCGGTACTGCGATCATTTCGCGTGTTCTCGCTGACCGCGGATACACTGTCGCCATCCTCCCCCAGCCCGATTGGCGCACCACCGCCGACTTCAAAAAATTCGGGAAACCCCGCCTTGGTTTCCTTGTGTCGTCGGGAAATATTGACTCCATGGTCGCTCACTACACCGCCGCCAAAAAACGCCGCAGTGAGGACTACTACTCCCCCGGCTGCAAGGCAGGACTCCGCCCAGACCGCGCCGTAATCGTCTATTGTAACAAGATTCGCGAGGCGTGGGGCGACGTGCCGATTCTGATCGGTGGACTTGAGGCTTCACTCCGCCGCTTTGCACACTATGACTATTGGTCGGACAAGGTTCGTCGGTCGATCCTCGTCGATTCCCGTGCGGATATTCTCATGTACGGAATGGGCGAACGTTCCGTCGTGCGGCTTGCTGAATTGCTTGACCGCGGGATTCCCGTGAAAAAAATCCGCGACGTGCGAGGTACGGCATATCTCGCAAATCGCGGGGATAAAATAAGCTTTGCAACGGCGGGCGGTCTGGATGAATACGGTCAGCCAAATGCGTATTCCTACGACGAACTCAAGGAATCGAAACGCGCGTATGCCGAGGCGTTCAAAATCCAGTATCGCAACAACGACGCCGTGAACGGCAAGGCGATCGTGGAATATTACGATGATAAAATGCTTGTTGTGAATCCGCCCCAGCCGCCGCTTGAACGGGAAGAACTCGACGCGGTGTACGCCTTGCCGTTTGCGCGGACGTATCACCCGATGTATGAGGAAAAGGGCGGGGTGCCCGCAATCTCCGAGGTGAAATTCTCGATTACGCACAACAGAGGCTGTTTTGGCGGATGCAATTTCTGCGCGCTCGCCTTCCATCAGGGACGCGCCGTTAGCTCGCGCAGTATTGAATCCTGCGTGAAGGAAGCGGAACAGATTGCCGCGATGCCAGACTTCAAGGGGTACATCCACGATGTGGGTGGGCCTACGGCGAATTTCCGTGGCGCGGCGTGTGAAAAACAAAAGGAACACGGTGTTTGTCCGAGCAAACGTTGCCTGTTCCCGAAGCCTTGTCCGAATATGAAAGTGGATCACAGCGAATATATCGAGCTTCTACGCGCGATCGAGAATGTGCGTGGCGTGAAGAAGGTGTTCATTCGCTCAGGAATCCGATTCGATTATCTGATGGCAGACAAATCCGACGAGTTTTTCAAAAAGCTTGTGCGCGATCACGTCAGCGGTCAGCTCAAAGTTGCGCCCGAGCATTGTTCCACGAACGTTCTTTCCCATATGGGGAAACCGAACGTGGAGTGCTACGACGCTTTCCGTGAGAAATTCATGCGTCTCTCGGAATCGTGCGGTAAAGAGCAGTATCTCGTGCCGTACCTGATGTCGAGTCATCCCGGAAGCACAATGGATGATGCCGCACGCTTGGCTTTGTATACGAAAAAAATCGGACTTGCTCCCGAGCAGGTGCAGGATTTCTATCCCACGCCGGGAACAGCATCCACCGTTATGTATTACACGGGCATCGACCCGTTCACAGGCAAAGAAGTCTACACGGCGACCGATTATCGCGAAAAACAACTGCAGCGGGCGCTTCTGCAATGGAGAAAGCCTGAAAATCGCCGTTTGATCCGCGAGGCGATGGCGTATTGTACAGAGCGCGGACAGAGTGATCTTCTCGAACTGCTCGGTGTGCCGCCCACATCGGAAAAGAGCAAACGTAACGATGGCGACGGCAAGAGTGCAAACTCACACACCGCGCGTGGCGGAAAATCGAGCGCAAATTCCCGTGGGACGCGCGGAGAACACGCCAAACGGGAGGAAAACGATAGAGCCGACAGATATAATAAATCCAATAAAAACGAAAAAAATAACAGAAATGACAGGAATGTCAGAAACCAAAGGAACGATACACAAAAAACGCGCGGACGTGAAGGGGATTCTTACGCACGCCGCGGGGATAACAGAGGAAAATCAACCAAAAAGGGGAAGAGTGGACGCTAATGAAGATACTGATGGTAACGATGTCGATGGATATCGGCGGTGCGGAAACGCATATTCTTGAGCTTTGTCGAGAACTTGCGTCACTCGGACACAGCATCACGCTGGCTTCGTTCGGGGGCGTTTACGTCGAGGAGCTTGAAAAATACGGCGTGCGCCACGTGTGCCTCCCTTTGAATACGAAAAATCTTGCCAAAGTGGGGAAGGCATACCGCGGACTGAAGCGGCTAATTCTCGAAGAAGAATTCGATCTCGTCCACGCCCACGCGAGAATTCCCGCCTTCATTTGCGGACTTCTGTGGGACACCGTTCGGCTGAGCGGTGGGCGCAAATTTCGATTTGTCACGACGTCGCATTTGAATTTCTCGGTCAATCCCCTTTGGCGTAGAATTTCCCGATGGGGCGAGCGCGTGATGGCGGTGTCCGACGATATCGTCGAGTATATGATCTCGGAATACGGCTATCCGCGTGACAGAATCCACGTGACGATCAACGGCATTGATATGGAGAAATTTTCTGCGGAGATTCCGTACGACGGGATCCTTGCGGAACATTCACTGGAAAAGTCGCGCCGCCGCATCGTGTATATGAGCCGACTTGACGCCGATCGCTCCGATCCTGCGCACCGACTCATCGCCATTGCACCGAAGTTATACGAAAAATACCCCGACTGCGATATTCTGATCGTGGGCGGCGGCGGTGAGCTTGAAGAAATACGCAATAAAGCCGACGCTGTCAACGCGGGGGTGGGCAGAAAGATCATTACCGTGACGGGTGGCGTGTCAAACACGAACGAGTACGTGGCAGCAGCAACGGTGTTCGTTGGGGTTTCGCGCTCCGTCCTTGAAGCAATGTCCGCCGCAAAACCCGTAATTGTCGCAGGAAATCAGGGCGCGCTCGGGATTTTTGATGAATCCAAGATCAAAACAGCGGTCAATACGAATTTCTGCTGCCGTGGATGTGCACTCGAAACGGAAGAAACACTGCTCGATGATCTTAGCACGCTTCTCGATATGTCAGAGTCTGCGCTTGAGGAAATAGGCAGATACAACCGCGAGTTTGTAAAAGCCCGTTACACGGCACAGAAAATGGCGCAGGACTACGTGGAAATGTACGAAACTCTCCTTGCCTCTCCGATCCCGTTTTATGGAAAACCCGATGTACTCGTCAGCGGTTACTATGGGTTCGGAAATCTCGGAGACGAAAGTCTTCTTGATATCATTACGTCGTCGATTGCGGAAACGATTCCGAATGTGAAAATTGCGGCTTTGACGAGACATCCGAAGCGCGATCAGAGGAAACGGGGAATCCGATGTGTTTCCCGCTTCAATCCGTTTGCTGTATTTCGCGCGGTGCGCCACTCGAAACTCCTTATCTCGGGCGGCGGAAGTCTTTTGCAGGACAAAACGAGCAGCCGCAGTCTCCGTTACTACGCGAGCGTCATCAAAATGGCGGAAAACGTGGGAACAAAAACGTTTGTGATGGCAAACGGTATCGGGCCGATCAGCAGTGAATCGGGACGAAAACTGACGGGAAAAGTCGTCGGCGACGCGGATCGGATTTCCGTCCGTGATGCGGAATCGGCGGTGGAACTCGTGCGTCTTGGTGTGGCATCGGATAAGATCAAGCGTACGGCGGATCCTGCATTTTTGATTCGTCCGATTGAGGGAGAGACTCTGGAAAAGGTTCTCGAGCGTATCGGCATTTGCGGTCGATATTTTGCAGTGTCGATCCGTCCTATGGTGGCGGAGGCAGAACCGCAGGATGCGGATATCCGGAACGCGGGGCTCCTTGCCGATCTTTTGACTCGTACGGCAAAAAAACACGGCCTTGTTCCCCTGATTATTCCGATGCAGCCGCCGATCGATTTGCCGATCTGTGAGTTGACAGCAAAAAAATATCGGGAGAACAGCGGTGAGAACGCCGTGATCTATTGTCCGGACTCTGCACCGGAGCTGATGGGTGTGCTGTCACGTGCTGAGTTTGCCGTTGGAATGCGGCTGCACCTCATTATTTTCGCGTCGTCCGCCGGTGTGCCCGTGATCGCACTTTCGTACGACCCGAAGGTCAGTTCCACGATGGCTTATCTCGATCAGCCGTATTGTGTCGATATGAATGACGACTACGCGGCGGATCTGGATCGCCATATCGAAGACGTGATCGAACACACGGCAGAGATCCGTGCGGGACTCAAGCTGAAAGCGGAGTCGATGCGAGCTCTTGCGCGAGACGACTTAAAAACAGTGGCAGAGCTTTTGAAAAATTGAAAATAAAAAAGGTAGGGAGAGAAACTTTTTCGAAAAAGTTCCTCTCCCTACCTTTAAATCCTCCCCCACCTCAAAAAAACTTTAAGGAAAAGGGAGGATAAAATTTTTCGGTCTGCAGGTGGATAGTCTATTATCCATCCCCTGAAAAATACGATTTCAGTCTTTTGATTCGTCAGCGTTCTTCGCGGAAATAGGAAAGTCCGAGAGAATTCGGAGGCTGGGATTCCCGTTTGCGGCGAAGGCTTACTGCAACGAGTACGATGATTGTAACGAGGTACGGGATCATCTGGTAAAGGCTTGTGGTACGGTCGCTCGAGATGCCGAGCAGCTTCGGAAGGAAGTTGTAGAGCCAATACAGAAGGCCGAAGAGGTACGCACCCCAGATGGCGTTGAGGGGTCTCCACGTCGTGAAGATAACGAGCGCAACTGCGAGCCAACCGAGTGCTTCTACCTGACCGGTCGTTGCCCAGATGCCGTTGTTGTAGTCGAGAACGTAGTAAAGTCCGCCGATTCCCGTGATGCCCGCACCGATGATCGTTGCCGCATATTTATATTTCGTGACGTTGATACCGGCGGCATCGGCTGTGGCGGGATTTTCTCCAACGGCGCGAAGGTTCAGACCGACGGAGGTTTTGTTGAGGAAATAGTGGAGGATGATTGCTACGATGATGGCTACGTAAACAAGGAAGCCATAGGAGAAGAACGCTTTTCCGATGTTTCCGAGTTCGGAAAGAACGGGGATCTTGGCAGTAAAGGCAGCGTTGGTGATGGGGGCAGCGGTGTAAACCTCACCCTGAAGCATCAGCGCGCCGAAGAAATTGGCAAATCCCATACCGAACGTGGTCAGTGCAAGACCGGTTACGTTCTGATTAGCGCGGAGCGTGATGGTGAGAACGCTGTAGATGAGCCCACCGAGAGCGGATGCGAGGAATGCCGCTACCAGCGCGATGATAACGCAAATCACACCGGAAGGATTTTCCACGCTGTTTTCGTACGTATAGGAGGAGGCAAATCCCGCAAACGCGCCGAGATACATAATACCGGGAACGCCGAGGTTGAGGTTTCCCGATTTTTCGGTGATGATTTCACCCATCGAGCCGAACATAATGATGGTTCCGAACTGAACGGTTCGGATGAGCCACGCAATAAGAGTTTCAAGTACGATCATTCGGTCTTACCTCCGTTCTTTTTGTGGCGGAAGATCATTTTGTAGTTGATGAAAAATTCACTTCCGAGAATGCAGAACAGGATCACGCCTGTAATGATATCGGCGATGTGGTCGCTCATCATATATGCCGATGCGATCTGACCGGAACCCTTCTGCAGGAATATGAGAAGGAACGAGATGAGAGCCATATAGAAAGTATTGAACTTGGCAAGCCACGCAACGATGATAGCGGTAAATCCGTTTCCGCCCGCGGTGTTGGTAGCGATCGTGTGCTTGTTTCCGGCAACGATAATGAATCCGCAAAGTCCGCAGATCGCACCGGAGATGAGGAGCGTACGAATGGTTACCTTTTTTACGTCAATGCCCGCATAACGCGCTGTGTTTTCGGATTCCCCGACGACGGAGATTTCATAACCGTGCTTGGTATACTTTAAGTAGATGTACATAACCACGGTGAGCACGGCGACGATGATGATGTTGAGCGTGAAGTCGTGACCGAGAATTTTCGGGAACCAGCCGATGCGAGTACCCATATTGATGGTACCAAGGGAGGACTGCTGACCGCGGAGAATGTTTGTCGCAAACGCTACGAGCTGGATCGCTACGTAGTTCATCATCAGTGTGAAGAGGGTTTCGTTCGTGTTCCAGTTTGCCTTGAAGAATGCGGGGATGAAGCTCCAGAGTGCACCGGCAAGAATACTTGCAACGAGCATCGCGGCAAAGAGCAGGGGAGTGGGGAGGCTTTGTCCGAGGTACATCATACAAAGAGCCGTTGCGAGGCCTCCGACGAGTACCTGACCTTCCGCACCGATATTCCAGAAGCGCATTTTAAATGCCGGTGCGAGAGCGATACCGATACAGAGCAGAGCTACCATATCGCGCATAGCCCACATAAAGCGCAGGGGTGTCTGGAACGTAGCTTTTACGATTTCCGTGTACACTTCGATCGGGTTGAGTTTTGTGACGAGAATGATGAACACCGCATCAATGACAA
>JAZRNC010000175.1:0-2541 GCA_045647965.1 Eubacteriales bacterium
TGAAAGGGACTTGACAATCATGCGATTCTAAGTTACAATACAACACCTGCGAAAGAAAAACCTCGAAACAGTTCTTTGCTATTTGCTGCTTAAGTTGCCTGACCACATGTTTATCATCTCTCGGTATGAGTTTGACCACATGTAGCGGTTGGTGTGTTTCTTCTCTGCCGATGAAGTGATTTTTGAGTACATCTATCGCCTGAAAACAAGACCACATGACAATCATTCTGTACTCGGATTTGACCACATCTTTGACCATAAACAGAACCGGAGTACACGGAGACAAGAGTGCCGAGAGTATGAAAAAGCCGTTTTTGCGTAGCAAAAAGGGCTAGAAAAAGCAAAAACGGCTAAAAAAAGATATATCAATCGGTTGGGGTGGTAGAGGCCGCAAGTTCAAGTGTTGACCAGCTGCGGCACACACGATAAAATATTTTTTCATAATTTAACTGCATATAAATTTTCAATTTAGATTGAACGTGTTTCCTTCTCCAAAATATCGCTAAGCGCGGTTTTGCTTTTTCTTTCCCTTGAACTATTCACAATGTTATGGTATAATATGTGTGAAATATATTTCTTTTGAGGTTATCTATGAAAAATGTTATCATTCGTTTAGAAACAGAAAAGGACTACAGAGCCGTAGAAGAACTCACCCGTGAGGCATTTTGGAATGTCTACAAGCCTGGTGCCGACGAGCATTATTATGTGCACATGATGCGAAAACATCCTGATTTCATCCCCGAGCTTGCATTCGTACTTGAAAAAGACGGCGAGATCGTGGGTAATATCATGTACACGAAGGCGTGGCTTGAGGACGAGAACGGTGATCGTAAGGAGATACTTTCCTTCGGACCGCTTTGTGTTGCTCCCAAGTATCAGCGCCAAAAGCTCGGCAAGATTTTGATTGAGCATTCATTCGAAGTAGCACGCAGTATGGGCTACGATGTGAACATCAATTTCGGCAATCCTGGCAACTACGTTAGTCGTGGGTTTGTGAGCTGCAAAAAGAAGAACGTTAGCTTTGTAGTTGACGGCAACTTCCCTACCGCACTTCTCGTCGCAGAGCTTGTGCCGGGCGCGCTTGACAGCAGAAAGTGGATGTATATTCCCTCCACCGCTGCAGATTGCTGTGAGGACACCGCCGCTGTCGAAGCCTTTGACGCGACATTCCCACCGAAAGAAAAGAAGTGGATGCCGAGCCAAGAGGAATTCTATATCTATAGGCATTCTTCGGTAGTTCGCTGAATGTAAAATTAGCCTCTGAGAGTCGAGAGATTTCTCAGAGGCTTTTTCTTATTCAACCTTCAAAATATTGATTTTCTCTTTTCTGAGCAAGAAGGCATACGCTATGAGTGATACAACACTATCAAAAGCGTTTCCAATTCCGAACAACATAGCAATACCCGTAAGCGTTGGAGTCCAAACATTCGTTGCATAGAGGATGAAGGCGATTCCATAATAAATCGTATTCGTCACAACCGATTCAAACAGCATGTAGTTCGTCTTTCCAAGTCCATAGAAGGTTGAGTCGAACACGTTCTGAACAGCGTACAGCACGTAGAAGCCAACGAGAAGCAGCACGAGGCTGAACAACTTATCTACATCCGTAAAGCCAAGCACGTGAGTCATAAACGGTTTCCATACGGGAATGCTTGCAAACCACAAAGCCGAGATGATCGCCGTGATACCGAAATAACCAAGCGAATTTTTGCGGATGTTCTCCTTATTGACTGCGACCTCTTGCTTGATCAGCTCGCCAAGCTGAATCACGGGCAGAAGAAGCCAACCCCAAATGAAGTTGTTTGCAACCCAGTACGTTCCTTGCTCTCCGACCACGTTGACCATTCGCGCGATCATCACCATATAGGCAACGTTGCGAACGAGAGATTCCACGCCCGAAATGCCGCCGACCTTGGCAAATTCCTTCATCCAGACAAAGTTGAGCTTTGCCTTGCCGAACACCTTGATTTCTTCTTTGGCGAGAAGAATGAGCGATACAACGAGCAACAACGCATTTACGATGATATTGGAGTATCCGATTCCGTTAACACCGAGATTTGCCGATACGGGCAAGGTGGAAACGAGGAAGGTATCTGACACGAGGCAAAGCACGAGTCTTGCGCCTGTGAGCGCATACAGGTATTTGGTCTTATTGACCGTAACAAGCGCAACAAGTGCGAACTGCGTGAGAATTGAGAAGATGTTTGCAACACTCTCAACGCGTATGTAGGATGCGGATGCTTCAATGATGCTCGCATCGGTAGCCATGAGCGCGAGCAGAGGCTCTGCAAAGATCAGTACCCCAGCAGAAAGAACGGCATATACGCCAAGCGAGATCAACATGCCTGTTCTCACGCGGTTTGAAAATTCGTCTTTATCATCCTTCACCTTGCCTACGAAATAGAACAATGGAAGGATGATTGCTTCATTCATGATCTCATAAAGCAGATTTACCCACGAGAGCTGACCTGCAATCGAGAACGAATACTCTCCGGGCAACTGACCGAGGAAGAACACACGCACAGTCGTGTAAATGGTCGG
>JAZRNC010000176.1:0-8938 GCA_045647965.1 Eubacteriales bacterium
GTATATTGAAAATCCCCGGCTAGGCCGAGGAATACAAATAAGGCTACGCCTATAAGTCTTGAACAAAAAACTCCTTTTGATATAATCAAAGTGCGGCTGCCAACTGCACAAAAAATATCAAAAGGAGGTCCGTTCAAGTGAAGGACATACATAGTTTATCACACACGAAATGTAATTGCAAGTATCACGTAGTATTTGCTCCGAAATACAGGAGAAAAGAATTTGTGGAGATAAGAGATTAGAAATAGGGGAGATATTAAGACAGCTTTGCGAATGGAAAGGAGTAAACATACTGAATGCAGAAGTGTGCCCGGACCATGTTCACATGTTGATTTTACTATAAGTATTAGCAAGGAAACCTGCACCAAAAGCCTCAGTTTGAGTAAGTTTTGGTGCAGGCTTTCTTTTTTCAAAAACGAGGGTTTATGGGAGAACGTCGTCAATTATATATTTGCAACACATCCCCATTTAGTCCTATATGCTATGAGTCAAGTAAACATAAGTGAGGATGCCACAAATTTCTTAGTATTTCTTGATGATCACTCATACAGCTGTAATCTAGGATAATGGTTTCCAAATCACTTAAAATCCACATGAATTCAAATAATTCAAAAGAAATACAAGCTTTGATGAATTCAACGATATGAGGGTGTGACTGGGTGAAATTGTTCAAGTCTTTCGCAATAAAATGAAATAACTTATTCATATGGGCAAGATCACAGTTCATGGCAAGACATTTCTCATATAACCCGTAAGCTGTACAGAATAAGCCAGTCCTATATGCTGAGACCAACATATCGCTGATAATATCCGCTAGTGAAGAGATATCTCGTGTTTCAATCAGTGAATGATAACGACGGACGCAATACAGATTATCAAGATAATATATATTAAAGAGTGAAAGTTGTTTACGTTCGTTGCAAGCTTGGTATGCACTAAAGGATGGATAGTTATGTACGGTCACATTGTCAAGTGCTGCAGTTTTCCAGTCGGTAATTAAATCTCCAATGCTTAAATCGGTATAAACCGGTTTTGCGTTGTATGAGGCTTTAAAAGGGGGATTAGGGGTGTATCTAAAGCTTGAAATTTTTTTGTTTATAAGGTTGGAAAAGATTGCGTGAGTTAATATACCGCCATAGGCTGTGAAGCCGGCTCTGAAATGGCTTATGAACATGAAGTTTTCCACCAAAGAATCAAGAAGCGGTAATAGAGCGAGAGTTAGTTGGTGAATGGTTTTTTGAGTTAAGTCGTCCGGAAGCGATATTAGATCGAATTTAGCAAAATCCAAAAATACGTAATCGATACCATTAAATCCTATATTAGAGCCGTGCATATCTTTGATGATAATCCCGTCCATCATAGTCCGTGCGACAAATTGTCCCAGATTAAAAGGCGATTTTAAAGGCGTGTTTTTATTCATATACATCACCAATCATAAGAAATTGTACACATGGTTTTTCGCTTTGGGTGGAAAGTACACAGAACCATGCAGTACACAAACGAGTTCCTTCATAAACAAAAGTATCAACGGAACTTTCTCTATCCCATTTTTTTAAAGAAGTAAAGCCAACCAATGATATGTTATCTATATCAAAATTGAGTATTACTTTCCGAGTAAAATCGGGAGCATATTCGGAATCAAAGTTATAATTGGTTTTAAATCTATAGATAACATTTGATGCGCTATCCAGAGAGAATTTATTCGTGGCTTCGTTCAGGTCGATGACCGTGTTGTCGGAGATAAGTGATAAAGGATCACGTTCATCAAAACCGAAGCTCTTATAGAACAGCTTAAATGGAGGTATATTAGCGGGTGGTGTTATCTCTGGGGTTACAACAGTATGTGATGATGTGTCTGAAGTACACGATGATTGCTCTTTTAGACATATATTGCTTAATATGTTATGGAGTAAGTCGGCGCAAGCATATCCGAGGTCATCATCTGAGTTGAAATCTATTATGATACGCTTAAACGCCTCATCGATGGAGGTTTTTGTATTATACTTTAGGGCATTTATGTACTTAGCGAAGTTATGCTTGTCAGCCTTGCTTAAGACTATTCTGACATTGTGTTTAGAGATTTCGTTTTTATAGAAATACCGTTCTATAGTATCGTGCTTAAGGTTGTGAAATGGGTTATCCGAATCGTCTGAAATGTTCATCAATATATTGATGAGCGACAAAAAATAGTTTGCTCTATCCATGCCTTGGCTGGCGTGTATATATAAAATATTCAGAAAATCTCTTAATAGCATCAAATAACACCTCTCAAGCTCTGCTTTTCCGGATTTATCCGGAGATTCCGAATGTATCCGAAATAATCCGGTAGGAATTTCGGATTTGTTTTATAATTAGTTTCAGAGAGTAAATCCCCTGGGATTTGTTTTTGAATGGAAGCGTTGAAGTTAGTAAATCTACTCTTCGATAATATTATAGCATAAATTCAAAAAATCTCAAGATGCTAAATAAAAATACAGGAGGATGACAATATGTCAAAGAAAAAAAAGAACAAAAACACCCCAACCTTGGAGGACATCTTTGGAGGTGTAGATTCCCCGTCTGAAGTTGAACTTGTATCAGGAAAAATCCCGAAGAAGCTACAGCTCGAGAGGTATGAGTCTGGGATTTGTTTCGGAAAACGAAAAAGATTTCCATCTCAGTATATTGGCGTTGCCCAGGACTCTGACAGCAACTGCATGGTAATTGGTGGCTCAGGCTCTAATAAGACCGTAGGCATTGCCAAGACTACCATCCAAACATGGAAGGGTGCCATGGTCGTGACAGATATCAAGGGCGAACTTTCCGATTATTACAAGGAACTGTATCTGAATGGGCTTGTAGATCGCCCGCCTCTGGTGTTCAACCCAATGGATGTGGATGGAATATCCTATGACCCGTTCGAAATCATAGAAGAGGATGGGGAAGAGAATGTTATTGCCAATATCATCTCCATTGGGTACTCTATCATACCGTATAACCCGAACCAGCCGGATCAATTCTGGGACGACAGAGAAAGAGCGGTCTTAGAAGCTGGTTTACTCTTTGGTTATAGTCTCGGTCTAACCTTCAGCGGGTCCATGAGCTGGATTGCAAACAGCTCGGTTATAGAGCTCTGCGAAGAAATATTACACGGTAATCGTTCTGAGCCCACTGTCCGTATGCTGCTGGGTAATATTCTGGACATGAAACCAGAAACTGTTGCATCGTTAGACTGCGGGCTTCGCAACAAGGTTTTGCCATTTGTCACCGATCTTCGCGTAAGCAATGCGTTCAGTGGCAAGCGCGAAGACAGAACCTATTTCACGTGGCATGATCTAAGCGATTACAACATTTTTTTGAAAGTGCCGAGCGAGTACTTGGACTTGTGTAAACCGATAGTTAATCTACTGATTTCACAGCTGTTAAGGTACCTTCAAAGGCAGCCGGAGAAACACAGTGATCGAGGTTCTGTTTACCCGGACCTCTTGCTTTTGTTGGATGAATTTTCCAGCTTCGATCATATCCGGGGAATCGCAGACGCCGTTGCCACTCTGAGGAGCAAGAAAGTCCATTTTTCTTTTTTGATCCAGAGTATAGCACAGCTGGATAAGGTATATGGCGAGTATGACCGCAGAATTATTTTCGATAATTGCCAATACAAAGTGATTCTGCAGGCGTGCGACCCGGAAACCCAGCGATTCCTAGCTGATATGATCGGAACGGAGCTGCATATACAACACAGTTCCAGCAAGCAGTACGATGAATACCGAAACTTGCGTGGTTACACGAAAGGAAAAAGCAACATGCGAGAATATGCCGTCCAGCCGTATAACCTGGCCAATTTGGATACGAAATGCATATTGATCAGTCCTTACGGCGTTAACGAGCTTCAGAAAATCAGTTATTTTGATTTGCCCCAGTTCAGCAAGTATGTAAAAGAAACTTGTGATGACCTACATATCAGAAAAATAGTCGACCGAGCCAAGGAAGTTTTTCCAGCTAATATCGGCTGTACGGCACTTTCATTGGAAAAGCGTCTGGAAAGCGTTTACTCTAAGATTACAGCTGCGAAGACAACGGCAGCCGAACTCGAATCGGAAGCAGCGAAAGATGATCCGATGGCGATGGAAATCGGGCGACGTGTCCTTAAATATTTCCCAGATCTTTCCATCTTTCGACCTGGATCGGCAGAAGAAAATGCTCTACGGTATAAACCTCTCGAAGCACTCCTCCACGTACTTGCAGACGAGGGTGAGGTGCTGGATAGGCTTCGTGAAAAGTCCGGGTACGATCATCTCTTGACTGATGCGCTCTCGACTCAAAGTTCAGACATGTAAGTGGACGGTAAGAAAGGAAGTAATATTTTATATGGCAAATTTTCATCTGGAAGTTTCCACTGTCAGCAGAAATGCTCGATACGGCAAGAAGTCTGTCACTAGACTAGCAAGTTACATCTCAGGACGAAAACTGCACGATAGCTACGGCAAGAAATGGTACTCTCATAAACGCAGTGACGTGGCGTTTTGCAAGGTTTATGTCCCGCCAGATGCCCCCGCAGATTTCCACGATCTGCAGGCTCTGTGTGATCACATAGAAGCTGCAGAAACACGTAAGGATGCCAGAACTGCCCGTGAGTTCAAGGGCTCTTTGCCCAATGAATTGCCGTATTATGAGTTGCTGAAGATCGTTGAAAAATTCGTTGAAACCAACTTTATAAAGTTGGGCCTACCAGTAATAGCGGCAATCCACAAAGGGATAAGAGATGACTCTGCTCGGAACAATCCCCACGTTCATATCATTGTTCCAACCCGTACAGTTGATGCGAATGGCTTCAGTAGAAAAAAATTCAACCCCCATAATGCTCGAGACTATATACGAATCTGGCGTTCCCACTGGGCTGACGTTCAGAACCGTGCTTACGAGCGTTGCGGCTTGGATGTAAGGGTCTCACATGAATCATTAAAGGAGCAGAAAAAAGAGCGTAAACCTGTGAAGTATATCTCGCGTCTGGAATATATCCGAGATAGAGACGAAATCACTGCTAAACGGGAATCCGCAAAGGAAGACAGGTCACACGCCAAGGAGCAAACCCGTTCTATTCCGGAGATTGATCGAGAAAGATGATGCTGCCTCCCGTATAACGAACCCGGATTTTAAAATATTTCAATGATATATTATTTTAGTGATTTAAGCCGAATAGTTTGTTCGCAGTAATTTTTTGCGAATAAATCCTTCATAATCGGCAAAATACTTTGATAAAGGAGGTGGGGCTTATTACCACCAATGTAAATCACGAAAAAAAGCTCGTCACAATCTGGCTGACAAATGATGAAAAAAATAATGCCTCGCTCCGGGATGAGATGAAGCCTTTTTTTGCGGAGTGTAAGTCAAATAAGTACATGGTTGCTGTGTTTAATTCGGGAACCGAGGATTTATACGACAACACCCTTGCGCTACTCTGCCATAACAGAAATCGTTCGGCTGAAGTAGAGATACAAAACGAAAAGCGAGTCTTGAACGGTTAAGTGTCACAGAATATAAAAACGGAGCAGGTATGATTTCAGTCATATCTGTTCCGTTTTTTATGAAGTGACTATACAAATAAATTCTCTTTTTTAGCTTCACTGTTGCTTTTTTTCTCAATCTGTGCTACAATATTATCTATAGCGAAATAATATGAAGGTAATAAAATTGATACAACAATACAATATCGCCGGATACTGCCGAATATCTGTGGATGAAGAAACAGATCGAGACAACGTATCCATCGAAAATCAAAAGAGCATTATCGCCGATTATGTGCGACAGAAATTCCCTGATAGTTCCCTAACTTTTTACGAAGATCGAGACCGTTCGGGTTACACCTTTGAGCAACGTGATAATTATCAGACTATGCGCCGGAAACTGGTCGAACATAACTTTGACATACTCATCGTCAAAGATTTCTCCCGTTTTGCACGCCGCAATTCACGAGGTCTTGTGGAATTGGAGGATCTTCGTGATGCAGGGGTTCGTATTATCTCCATTGGTGACAATATCGACTTTCCCAATGACGATGATTGGCTAAAAATCCAGTTTCAATTTCTTATTAACGAAATGCCAGTTACAGATACTTCAAAAAAAGTCCGTTCTGTTATCAAACGCCGTCAAGAAGATGCGAAATGGATCTGTGCCGCGCCTTACGGATATATCATAAACCGTCAGCAAGCTTTTGAAATTATACCAACAGAAGCCGAGATTGTGCGCCGTATTTTCAAACTGTACATCGACGGATGGGGGTACAAAAAGATTGCCAATCACCTGACTGACGAAGGAATTCCTACTCCAAGAATGGCTGAAAGGGAACGAAAAGAGGCATCGGGGAATGAATACCGTCGTAATGTGAAATCTACGTGGTCCATTGTGACCGTTCAAGGGATCCTCGATAATGACTTCTACATCGGAACCCTCCGTCAAGGCAAATACACACGTAAGAAGATCAACGGTGCCGATATTCGGAAAGGTGAAGAAACACATATGGTGTTTGAGAACCACCATCAAGCTATCATTGACTATCGTACTTTTGCCACAGTCCGCGCTCTTCGTGAACAGCGGACCACCTCACATTACCGTGGAATCAAGAAGAACGATAATTCTTATTCAGGTTTTCTTGAATGCGGTGATTGCAGCTCTCCTATGTTTGCTATGAGCCGCTCCGATCTTGCAGACGCTTATCGGTGTGGCTTATATCATCGCAGAGGAATAAAAGCCTGCAGCAGCCATCACATACGTGTAGACAAACTGGACGAACTATTGAAGGAATACATCCGTCTAGTGAAGAAAAATTCTGCTGAAATGTTAGAGAGGTTGAACCGTGATCTTGCCAAGGAGCAAGAGGATATAGCAGAGACGGAAACAAGTGTTGTCCATCTCACCGAAGTATTAAATAATTTACAAGATGAGTTGAAAGCAACAAAACGGCAACGTATTCGCGATATTATGAAGCATCCTGATCGAGAGGAAATCCTTGATGAAACCTACGATGAAATGGAAACTGATCTTATGCGGCGTATTGATGGTATCACAAAGCAAATCGAACTAACTGAAAACAAACGAAACATGATTATCCGTGTCAATCGAGCCGCAAAAACTGCTATGGATATATTCGACGATATTCTCTTAAAGGATAAATTAGATCGAAACGATCTACAACTTATTGTAGACAAAATTCGTGTTTATGAGGATCATATTGATGTATTGTTAAAATCTAATATAGATACGTTATTAAAAGCAGGCAAACTCCCCGATGAGCAAGATATCTTAACCGTGGTTCAATCTTCTGTGAATCATCCCAACCGTATTTTTTCAGTCTCCGCGTCTAACCATTCCAATATTATCAGTGAAGGCGACCCTCTGGAAATATACACGGATCGTGAAGGAGAAGTCATTTTCAAAAAATACTCTCCCATCGGGGAACTGGCAGCATTTGCCTCCCAATACGCCGAAACACTTTATAAAACGTGCGGTCTTTCCGTCCTTATCTGCGATCGCGATGCCGTAATTGCGTGTGCCGGTGTTCCGAAAAGAGATTATACCGATAAAAAAATTACCGCCGAAGTTGAAAAAATCATCGAAAACAGACAGTTCTATTCAGCCGCCGAAAGCAATATCCCGATTGTGGATGGCGGACTTTCTCTCAGTTGTCTGATGCCCATCATCACGGAGGGAGATATCACAGGATGCGTTGCCGCACTGAAAATGGGAGAAACCGACGGTAAAAATGCAATCGCACCGGAACTTGAAGCAAAACTGATTCAGACCGCCGCAGGATTTCTCGGACGTCAACTGGAGTCCTGACAGAAAAAAGGCTGCCGCACGTATGGAATATTCTTCCCTCGTGCAGCAGCCCAATTTTTTTAGTCTTCTGCTTTTGTTTCACAGTAAATGCAGCGATAGATCCCGCTGTCTTTATTGGAAAGTTTGAAAACTTGCGGCAATTCCTGTTCGATCGACGTAATACAGCGCGGATTCTTGCAGCGCAGGATTCCGACGATCTGCTCGGGCATCTTCAGATGCTTTTTTTCTACAAGTTTGGAATTGCGAATTATGTTTACCGTAATCTCCGGATCGATATACCCGAGAATATTAAGGTCAATTTCAATATCGGCATCGATCTTAATGATATCCTTCTTTCCGAGTTTTTTGCTCGGTACGTTTTTAATGATCGCAACCGGACAGTCAAGATCCTTCAGATTAAGATGATGGTATATCTGCATACCACGGCCCGCCTTGATATGGTCAAGCACGATTCCGTTTTTAATCGAATCTACGTTCATGCCTCTACCTCCAGAAGTTTCATAATCAGCGCCATACGAATGTACTTCCCGTAGAGAGCTTGTTTAAAATAACAAGCACGAGGGTCTTTGTCTATGGCAACGGAGATCTCATTGACTCTCGGCAGGGGATGCATAATACAAAGATCACTCTTTGCACCAACGAGAGTGTCGGGAGTAATGATATACTTGTCCTTGAGACGCAGATACTCTTCTTCGCTGAAGAAACGTTCGCGCTGTACTCTCGTCATATACAGAATATCGAGTTCACCGATCACACCAGTCAGATCACTTGTCTGAACATACTCGATTTTTTTATTTTTGAGAATATCGTTCTTTATGTAGCTCGGCAGTTTGAGTTCTTCCGGAGATACGAGAACGATTTTGATTCCCTCGTAACGCGCAAGAGCCGTAATAAGAGAATGCACTGTACGTCCGAATTTCAAGTCACCGCAAAAACCGACGGTAAGATTCGAGAGTCTTCCCTTTTCACGGGAGATCGTCAAAAGGTCGGTCAGTGTCTGCGTCGGGTGATTGTGGCCGCCGTCACCGGCATTGATAACGGGAACAGAGGCATTCAGGGAAGCGACGTAGGGGGCACCCTCCTTAGGATGGCGAATTGCCATGATATCGGCATAGCAAGAAAG
>JAZRNC010000177.1:0-3173 GCA_045647965.1 Eubacteriales bacterium
AACCTGTTATCAATGCTCACTATGTAACCCCGCATACCGAGATTGTAAAAATGAAAATAAACGATAGTATTTTCAAACGACTCAGGAAAACAGATTATCAATATTTTGACGATTCAAAATTCTACGATTGTTTCACTGTCACATACGGTGATTATGCAAATCGCTCTGGAAACGCATTGAAGGAATTTGCGAGTGTATTGGGCGGAATTCTAACTCTTGCCGGACTTATTACATTCATTGCTGCTCAGAATTGGTGGATTATCCTTATATGTGTTGTATCAACTTTTTTTAACACAATTACTTCACTTAAGAGAAACAAGATCAATAAGGAACAGGACGACAAGACATCAAAATTAAACCGCACTGTTAATTATTTTTTTGAAAAATTAACTTCACGCGACACAGCAATGGATATCAAACTTACGGCAATAAAAAATATGTTCGTTAATAAATATAACGACTCGTTTGATCAAAATATTAACATCAGACGCAGGATGAATATGAAACGAGATATTATAAATATTGCGGATGGTGTGATATCAATATTATCAGGATCATTAATAAGAATTATTACCTGTGCTTTTGTACTTTATGGGAAGGTCGGTATCGGTGCGATGGCAACACTGATAAGTGCCTCGTCAACCCTGTCGAATAAACTGAGCACACTTTCGAGAATAGCCGATCATTTTCACAAATACGCACTCGAAGGTGAGAGGATTCGCGGATTTCTTGAGCTGTCCTCACCAATCGAACAGAGTGAAGCAGTCATTACAGATTCAAGCGCAGTCGAAGGTGTGTTTGAGTATGAGTTAAAGAATGTATGCTTCTCTTATCCCAACTCTGATTTTGCTCTTAAAAATTTGAATATGCACTTCAAAGCAGGCGAAAAGATTGCCATTGTAGGTGAAAACGGCGGCGGCAAAACAACTCTTACAAAGCTCCTGATGCGTCTGTATGATCCTCAGGAAGGCGAAATTCTGCTGAACGGTCGTTCAATCAAAGAGTACGATATTGATACTGTACGACATAAGATCGGCATAGCGTTTCAGGACAGTCCGATTTACTCAATGACAATGAGAGAGAATCTTTCGGTATACACTCCTGTTGACGACGGAACGATCGGTCAGATTTCGAAAAAACTTCCCGTAGATGAGATACTCCGAAAGAATGATGCGACATACGACACGCAGATAACGCGTTTGTTCGACGAAAACGGTATCATGCTGTCAGGCGGAGAGAGACAAAAGCTGTCGGTGGCGAGAGTTATGACAAAAGATTTCGGGATGCTGATATTTGACGAACCGACTGCTGCCCTCGATCCTATTGCTGAAGAAAGGCTTAGTCAAGCAATATTAAGTGCAGGCAACAGAACCACGACTGTATTGATCTCGCACAGACTTTCAAACGTAGTGAATGCTGACAGAATTTATGTAATACGTCGCGGTGAGGTTGTGGAATCGGGAACTCACCATGAACTTATGGTGCTCGGTGGATATTACGCAGAAATGTTCAATATGCAAGCTGAAAAGTATCGTACTTAAGGTATTTTGAGTAATAAACACAAAATTAAGGGAGATACAATATGACAAAAATACCAATTTTTGAAGAAATTAAACATGACATACAGGCACTTGAAACTAAGCCAAACAATAACTTAGTATATGCAATTCTTGCAAAATATCATAATTACGAGAAAAATGTAGAATTACTGGATGAAATCTTTATGCAGACAGGAAGATGTAAATATATATGTGTAAAAGCTCTGTTGGAAGAAGTTGATAGAGAAAATAATATGCTTATATTAAAGAAGAATCCTGATAGAAAAACACTTTATGTTGCACTATTAGAAGAGATTCATGAAACACTTTGTGCAATACTGTCATTATGTGACATAGAAATGTGATGTGAATCTCTTAGAATCGTGGGGGTAATTCTTTAATTGTTTCTGTAGTTAAAGGTAAATTGTTATGTAGATATAATATTTTAAGATTATAAAATAGCGAGATCCTGTTTTGCACTCATTTTTATATTGTCCGTTTTTAACATTACTCTTTAAAATAGCGTCCCATACTCATTTTGGATGAACATGGGACGTTATTTTATTTAATTTTCATAAGGCTTGTACTCGGTAACAGTTTTTAGATAGAGTTCAGGATCACCATTTAAAATCAGATCAGCATATTCCAGCGGCGCGTTGTAGATCAAATGATCAAGTTCCGAACGCTGGTACATATCGTTGGCTATCTCGTTCTCTACAGCGATTGTGTCGATGTAAATTATAAAATCGTCAGAATATTTTAGTTCGACGCAGGCGGTGTCGATATTGAATTCGCAGGATATAAGTTTTCGTTTCATGTTGTAATGTCTCCTTTGTGGATGAATTATTACAGCATAAGTTTTGTAAGCGTGGGTTGTGGTGTATATCCTTAACTATGGGAGAGACCGCGTTCCCAATTTGATACAGCTTGAAAACTGATAGATAACTTGTCCGCGAGTTCGTACTGTGTCATATCCTTTGCTTTTCTAAATTCGGAAATTCTTTTTCCAATTTGTGTCGTATCAAACATAAATATCTTTCCTTTCAGCAGACGTATTTTATCTTGCAAAAACAGTATATCACTTTTTGGTGAAAAAGAACAGCAAGCTGCAGTTGAATTATCGATAAATTGACTACAGCAATTATTGAATAATGAACCATGTAGAAAACTCCCGAATGAATCTCATTCGGGAGTTTTTGGCGCAGAGAGAGGGATTCGAACCCTCGTGCTGTTGCCAGCAAACTGATTTCGAGTCAGCCCCGTTATGACCACTTCGATATCTCTGCGTATTCTATTATCCGGAATTCTGCGGGAAAACTGCGAACTGCCCATCGTGTATCCTGCACGCCAATTCCGAGAAAAATGCAGGAAACGGGAGATTACGGGAGAAAAACGAAGATTTCACGATCACGCCGATGACCGACCGAACTATGTTTCGAGTCAGCCCCGTTATGACCACTTCGATATCTCTCCGTATTAAATTATGCTGAACCGGAACCGCACAAGCGATTCCTGCGGAATCGAGATTTCGATGTCAGCGCGAGGTGCTTTGCACCTCATTATGACCACTTCGATATCTCTGCGTATTCGATTGCTCTGTCGGCAAACGTTCCGACCTTCTTATTATACCATAAC